>FR884454.1 GCA_000435535.1 Clostridium sp. CAG:575
TTTCACTATTTTTTCCATTTTTTTATTTTTTATCTAACTAAAAGTTATATTTAGACATCAATATATATTTTTCGTAAAATTTCGACATATATATCTATAATATTTTAATTGATTTATAAATTTTTTTTAAAATTTTCTTTTATATCTTATATTAATAAACTAGTTATTATTAAAGTTGCATTAAAAGTACAACAAATAAATTATATTATAAAAAAGGATAGATTTTTATGAGTAAATTATTAACCACATATACAAATTTAAAAAAGCAAGACAATGAAACATTTTATCTATTTAAAATAGGACTATTTTATAATTTTATAAACGAAGATGCTTCAATAATGTCAAATCTCCTTCATTTAAAAATTACAAATTTAAGTCCTGCAATAATAAAATGTGGTTTTCCTAATAATTCTTTTGATAAATATATTAAAGTTTTGCTTTCTTTACCTTATAAAATTAAGATCATTGATTCTTTAGAAAATAATACTTTATTTGAATTAAAAAATTTCGAAACAAATAAAAAAATTAAAGAATTTATTTTTAAAATTTCTGAAATTGATGTAAATAATATTTCTATAACTGAAGCATATTCTTTACTTGAGGATTTGCAAGAAAAAGCACAAAAATTGTTACAATAGTAAATATAACATTTACTCGAAATAAATGCTATATTTACTACATTTAATTGTTATTTTATTAGTTAATTTGATTTATTTCTTCTTTTGACAATTCTGTAATTTTTGCAATTACATCCATTGGTCTAATTTTGTATATTTTTCTGGATTCTTTTTTACGAATTTTGGTAATTCTATATAATGTATTTCTATAACTTTTAATTTTTTATTTTTTTTCAATTTCTAATATTTCCTCTTTAGTCAATTTCGTAATTTTCATTATTATTTCAATTTGTATATTTTCTTTTAGCATTTCTTTAGCTATTT
>FR884455.1 GCA_000435535.1 Clostridium sp. CAG:575
ACATCGCCTTTTTTAACAACTCCACCTGGTGTTGCTGATTTAACTGAAGCAACTATAACATCACCAATGTTTGATGTTTTTCTGTATGAACCACCTAAACATCTAATGCACATAATTTCTTTTGCACCTGTGTTGTCAGCTACTTTTAAAATTGTTTGTTGTTGTATCATTTCGGTTTTTCTCCCTTCTTCTTTCTTTTATTTACTTTAAATAAATCAAAAGTTATAAGATGTGCATTTTTGATATTTATTACAAGACGAGGCTATACGTTTGTATGCCGAGATTTGTAATAAATGTTAAAAATGTGCAGATTGTGACTTTTCATTTATTTTATTTTATGATTGCTTTTTCAACAATTCTAACTACTCTCCATCTTTTATCTTTAGAAAGTGGTCTTGTTTCCATAACTTCAACTTTGTCACCTTCATGGCATTCGTTGTTTTCGTCATGAGCTTTTAATTTATATGTTCTTTTTACTGTTTTTCCATATACACCGTGTCTCACACTTGTTTCAACTGCTACAACTACTGTTTTATCCATTTTGTCAGATACTACAGTTCCTGTCATAGTTTTACGAAGATTTCTTTCTTCCATTTATGAATCCTCCCTCTCTATATTTTGACAGGGGACACATCTTTTCCCTGGGTTTTTAGGAATAATAATATTCTCTACCCATATAAATATGTGATTACCCTTATATTTTTTCGAATTATGCTTTTGCTTCTGCTATTTTTCTTTCTGTTAATACAGTATTTATTTTAGCTATATCTTTTTTTACTTCTTTTATTTTCATTGGATTATCTAATCCGTTTGTAGCTAAACTAAATTTTAATTTGAATAATTCTGTTTTTAGTTCACCTAATTCTTTTTCTAAATCTGGTGAAGACATTTCTCTTATTTTATTTATCTTCATCATTTTCACCTACCTTTTCAGTTTCTCTGGCAACGAATTTTGTTTTATTAGGTAGTTTATTCATTGCAAGTCTAAGAGCTTCTCTAGCTGTTTCTTCTGGTACACCAGCAATTTCAAACATTACTCTTCCTGGTTTTACAACAGCTACCCAATATTCTGGGGCACCTTTACCTTTACCCATACGAGTACCGATTGGTTTAGAAGTAATTGGTTTGTCTGGGAATATTTTAATCCAAACTTTACCACCTCTTTTTATATAACGAGTCATAGCAATTCTGGCTGCTTCTATTTGGTTACTTGTAACTAATGCAGCTGTTACAGCTTGTATTCCGTATTCTCCATCTGTAACTCTATTTCCTCTTGTTGCTTTTCCTCTCATTCTACCTTTTTGCATTTTTCTATGTTTTGTTCTTTTTGGCATTAATGGCATTATTGGTCTCCCCCTTCCTTTTTAGCTGGAAGAACTTCACCTTTATAAATCCATACTTTTACACCGATTTTTCCATATGTTGTATCTGCTTCTGCAAATCCATAATCGATATCAGCTCTTAAAGTTTGTAGTGGAATGTTTCCTTCTTTGTAGAATTCTGTTCTAGCCATATCAGCTCCACCTAATCTTCCAGATACTGATGTTTTAATTCCTAAAGCTCCAGCTTTAAGTGATTTTTGCATGCATTGTTTCATAGCTCTTCTGAATGAAATTCTTCTTTCCAATTGTCCAGCAATATTTTCTGCAACTAATTGTGCATCTGTATCAATATTTTTAACTTCTACGATGTTTAAGTTAACATCTTTTCCTATTAATTTTGCTACTTCAGCTTTTACGCTTTCAGCTCCAGCTCCACCTTTACCAATAACGATTCCTGGTTTTGCTGTGTATAAATTTATTTTTACCATTTTAGCTGTTCTTTCGATTTCTATTTTAGAAATTCCAGCTGCGTATAATTTTTTCTTTAAAAATTTACGAATTTTTTGGTCTTCAACTAAATAATCTGCAAAGTTTCTTGAATCTGCATACCATTTAGAGTTCCAATCTTTTATTATACCAACTCTTGCACCTGTTGGATGTACTTTTTGACCCATGGTTAAATTAAGCCTCCTTTTCCTTTAGAACAATTGTAATATGACTTGTTCTTTTTCTTATTCTTACTGCTGAACCTTTTGCAGCTGGTCTAATTCTTTTTAATGTTGGACCTTGGTTTGCAAATATTTCAGCAACATATAAATTTTCATGTTTCATTTCATGATTGTTTTCAGCATTTGCAATTGCTGATTTTAATAATTTTTCTATTACTTCTGATGAAGCTTTTGGTGTGAATTTAACTATTGCTAATGCTTCATCTACGTTTTTTCCTCTTATTAAATCTGCTACTATTTTAACTTTTCTTGATGATATTCTTGCAAATTTAAGTGTTGCTCTAGCTTCTTTTACTAGTGTTTCTTCCACTTTACTTACCTCCTTCTTTTTAGTAGGGTATCACTTTTTTGATATTTCTATATCTCCGGCATCTCTCTGCCACTTAAATTAGTAACTACCCCCTTTATTGGATTTTTATTTTTTTACTGTTGATTTTTTATCTCCAGCATGACCTTTGAATGTTCTTGTTGGAGCGAATTCTCCTAATTTATGACCAATCATTTCTTCTGCTATATATACTGGAACGTGTTTTCTTCCATCATGTACAGCTATTGTATGACCAACCATTTGAGGATATATTGTTGAAGCTCTTGACCATGTTTTTAGAACTTCTTTGCTTCCTGTTTCGTTCATAGCTTCTATTCTTTTTAATAGTTTTTCTTGAACGAATGGTTTTTTCTTGCTTGATCTAGACATATGCCATGTTCTCCCTTCATTTTGCTAATTGTCATCCGAAAATTGTTAAAATTTTCGGGTAACAAATTGCTATTTTATATTTTAAAATCTTATTTTCTACGTTTAACAATAAATTTGTTTGTAGATTTCTTTTTATTTCTTGTTTTATATCCAAGAGCTGGTTTACCCCAAGGTGTCATTGGTCCAGCGTGTCCTACTGGAGCTTTACCTTCACCACCACCATGTGGGTGATCTACTGGGTTCATTACAGAACCTCTAACTTCTGGTCTCCATCCCATGTGACGTTTTCTTCCGGCTTTACCGATTTTTACGTTTTCATGATCTGAATTTCCTATAACTCCAACAGTTGCTCTACATTTAGCTAATACTTTTCTCATTTCTCCTGAAGGTAATCTTAATGTTGCATATTTTCCTTCTTTAGCCATTAATTGAGCACTTTGTCCTGCTGTTCTTACTAATTTTCCACCTTGTCCTGGATTTAATTCTATATTGTGGATTAATGTACCAACTGGAATACTGTCGATTGGCATTGCATTTCCTGCTTTGATATCAACGCTTTCTCCTGATACTATTTTATCTCCATCTGTTAATCCTTGTGGTGCTAATATGTAAGCTTTTTCTCCATCTTCATATTGGATTAATGCTATATTTGCACTTCTGTTTGGATCATATTCTATACCGATAACTGTTGCTTCCATGTTATCTTTTCTTCTTTTAAAATCTATAATTCTATATTTTTGTCTATTTCCTCCACCTTGATGTCTAACTGTAATTCTTCCATAACTGTTTCTTCCTGCTTTTTCTTTCTTTGTTGTAAGTAAAGATTTTTCAGGTGTTTTCTTTGTTATTTCTGAAAAGTCTGAAACTGTCATGTTTCTTCTTGATGGTGTATAGGCGTTGAAATGTTTCATTCCCATTTTTTATTCTCCCTTCAAAACGATGAAAACCTTCGCATTACTTCGTTAAATTTTAAAACATTTCCTCGATATACTTATGTATTATCTCGTCAATATTTTAAAATTTGTCTTGTACTGCTTGCTTTTGCTCGTTTTTCTACTCTACTTATTTACGGATTTTTTCCTGCTCCGCATAACAGATATTCTTTGTTCTCCTGGTATTTTCCAGATATTTTTATCTTTCTTCTTGTTCATTTTCTTGAGCATCTACTTTATAAAGTTCTTTTAAACATTCTACTAATGTTTGTTTTTTCGTAGTTCCACCTATTATAGCTGTTTTTATATTGTTTTTTTCTTCCCATTCTTTTTTAGCATTTTTTCACAACTCATAACTAAGTACTATGCTCCCATAAATTCATCAATAGAATCTTTAAACTTCTTAGTAGCTTTAGTTTCTTTACCACCTTTTGCTAAGTATGTAACTTCTCCTGGGTTTGTATCTATTGTAACAATAGCTTTTTTCCAATCTGAAGTTCTACCTGTATGGTATCCAACTCTTTTTTCTTTTCCTTTAACTGTCATTGTGTTTACTTTTAATACTCTAACTTCAAAAAGTTTTTCAACAGCTTTTGCTATTTCAACTTTTGTAGCTTTTTTGTTTACTTTAAAAGTGTATTTTCCTTGTTGTAATTCGTCATTACTTTTTTCAGTAACAACTGGTGCAATTATAATTTCTTCTGGTCTCATTATGCGTACACCTCCTCAATTTTCTTAACAGTTTCTAGTGGTAAAATTAAATTATTGTATTTTAATAAATCAAATACATTGATGTTATTTAAAACGATTGTTTTAACTCCTTCAATATTTCTAGCTGACATAAATACGTTTTCGTTGTTTTCTGGAAGAACGATTAATGTTTTTCCTTCAACTTTTAAGTCTGCTAATGCTTTTACCATAGTTTTTGTTTTGATTTCTGCTAATTCTAATTTATCTACAACTGTTAATTCTTTTTCTAATACTTTTGAGCTTAATAAAGATTTAATTGCTAATCTTCTTTCTTTTTTGTTAACAGTATATTT
>FR884456.1 GCA_000435535.1 Clostridium sp. CAG:575
GTAAACTCTCCTATATAAATTACGAAAAATTCGATTCTTTCTCTTTTTTAACTGTTCTAGGCTCTTTTGCAATTCTTGTTTAATTTCAATTGACTTGTTAATATTATTTTTCTTATTGATATTTCTTATTTCATCTATTTTTCCTTTTATTTGTTCATTCAATTCTTCTATTTTATCCAATGTAGCTCTAATTCCTTTTATTTTTATAATACTAATAACTGTATCTATCATAAAAATAACAGATATTGTAATAAATATTATCTTTAAAATTATTGGATTAACACTTTGCAATATATTTACTACAAAAGGATGAATAAAATGAATAAATATCACACCCAAAATTCCCCAACATACAGAATTAAATAGACATATCCTACCCTTCAAATTAAATTTTTGATCAGAATAATCCCAATACTTCGTTTTAAAAATTTTCTCCAACAATACTCCAACAATATATTCCCATGCGGAAAACACTAAAAAGCTTATAATAAACAACAATACTATATTATCCTTAAAATATCGTAAAAACAATAACATTATTATTGCTCCAACACCATATATTGGACAAAGAGGACCATTCAGAAAACCTGAATTTACAATCCTCTTTTCGCAAAAACTTCTATAAACACTTTCTAATATCCATCCAGCAATTGAATATATCAAAAAATAGATCCATAAACTTTCAATGTTTAAATTCACACTATCCACCTTATTATTTAACTAATCTTCCTTTTTGTACTGTTGTAACATCACTAGCATTATATACAGTAACTTCTATAATATTTTCTCCATCTTGTAATTCAATTGGTAATGCATAATCAAATTCCTTTAGATGATAATTTGCTAAGTTAATTACATATTTTTTTTCTTGTTCATCATTTAGAACTATTTCTATTTTACTAAGTTCTTCTTCATCTGTTACATGAATAACAAATCGAGTATTATCTTCATTACTATCAATTGTTAATGTTGGTTTAGACACACCATTAATTTTTTGAACCTTTTTATCTGTTTTATTATTTTCATCTACAACTATTACTGTTAAAGTATGTAATCCCTTTAACGCATCAATCTCTTTATTAATTGTTTTATCATTTATTTGGATTGTCTCTTCATCTTCATCATCCCAACGATAAGTCATATATGATATAGTTGTATCCCCATCATAGGTAATTTTTATCTTATTTCCACTTACTTCAAAATTAATATTACTTTCTAATTCATATTGTTTTTCATAAGTTGCTTCTTGTCCATTTCCATCAACAACACGAATATATAATGTATTATTACCAGATGGTATTTCTATTTCTTGTTCTACATATTTTCCATCATTTCCATTAATAGTTGTTTCATCATCATCATTCCAGTTATAATATACTTTTGAAATTGTTCCAGTATTATGCATTACTTTTAATAAAACTGTTGTATCTGTTTTATTTTCCAACGTAATTACTGGTTTTTCTGCAGTTTTTGTAGTTGTTTCTCCTTTTTTTAATAAAGTATATGCACCCATTCCAATTAAAACAACTGCAAATATAATAAGTACTGCTACAAAGAAAATTACTATACTTTTTATATTTTTTGGACCATTCTGTCCACTTTTTTTACCATTATTATTAGGCATATTGGTAGAAAGTATTTGATTCATATTAAGTCTCATTCCCTTCTAAAGGTATATTTCTAATTTATACTAATACCTCTTAATTATCAAAAGAATTATACCATACACAATTTTAAAAGTAAACAACTAGATTTAAAAATCAACAGAAAAAAATTACAGTTTAGTAAGAAAATATATGATTACGAGGAGGCTAG
>FR884457.1 GCA_000435535.1 Clostridium sp. CAG:575
TTCAGAAGCTGAAATAAATATTAACATCTTTCTTCGACAAAGTCAATACATTTTTTAAATTTTTTAATTGAAATTTTTTCCAGTAGTTAAAAATATAATATTTTTTCTTTTGTATAATTAATTTTTTATTGATTATCTTCATACAAATTAATTTTATATATGAATATATAATACAAAAAACAGTTTATCTACTTTTAATTGTAGTAAACTGTTCTTTTTCTATCTTTCATTTTCTTGTAATTCTATTCTTACAAGTTGCGCTAATCCATTTTGTTTATCATATTGTATTGATACATTATATTTTGTATCATTACTATTTAAAAATTCTAACATTTTTTCTTGTTTATCTTCATTAGTTGAATTTTCTTTTAATATAATAACTAATTCAGAAATATTGTTTTTATATTCCTTTGATTCGTCATTATTTCCTTTTATCTTTTCTATATCAATATCTATTAATTGACCATCTTTTGTATAAAATTTTGCATCACTAAAATTATTTTTAGTAACTTCTAATAGATCTTTTATATTGTCCTTAGTTAAATTTGTACTTACAAAAAATTCAAATTGTGAATTATATCTATTTTTTTCAGTTTCAGTAACAGTCGCAATATCAGAAATCTCTATGTTTGTTTTTTTTGTTAATCCTAGATTTTCTAGCATCGTTTTAAAATCGTTTTCAGAAAATTTTGATTTGATATTTGTAATTTGTTCTTGTGCAGTTTGTTTTATAGCATTAATTATAACATCTACTTGTGTTTTGTCATAATCATTTAATTCTAAATTATTATTTATCCAATCTGTATTTGTTTCGATAGTATCTAATAATTTTATATCATCTTTTATTGTTACAATTGCTTTATTTTTTTGATTATTAATCTGTAAGCTTGCAGTTTTATTAATATTACTATCATTCATTGTTTCTCCATAAGATAATTGATAATCAACATTTATTTCATTATTATTTATTTCTTCATATCCTATGTTTATACTATTTTGCATATTTGCTTGATTTTTTTCTATTGATACTATTTGTTCTTTTTCATTTTCACCTAATTTTGTATTATCAATTTTTACTATATTATTATAAACATCTAATGTTAATGTTGTGTCTGTTTTTTCCACTGTTGTTCTTACTGTTTTTTCATTTGATTCATAAACTGTTATTTTAACTTCTTCTTGTCCTATATTATTATCTTCAATTTCTTTTATTTTTTTGTTTATCTTCTCTATCATTTGTTCTCTTAAAGTTGTGTCACTCTCGTAAGAAGGATTTTTGTTTTTTATTATTTTTTCTATTTCATCTATTTTTCCTAATAAAACTTCATCATTTGTTATTTGTTGTAATATTTTAATATATAAATTGTTATATTCTTCTACAGTAAGTTTTAAATAATATGCATTTGCTTGTACATCATGATTGTTTACTGTAATCAAATTATTGTTTTGTTTTCCATAATTTTCTTTTGATACATTATTTTTTATTATATCTAAATATGTATTTTGTAATTGTTGTTTTTCTTGTTCAGAAAACTTCAATATTGTTTTAAAATCAGTGTCTTCTAACATATTTTTTAACTTTTCAATATCAAAATCTGTTTTACCTGATAATTCTGAAACATTTCCAGTATCTATTGATACAAATTGTCTTATTCCATCTAATTTTATTCCATATATTTCTTTGTCATTAATATATTCAAATCCGGCTAATTTTTCTTCTTTATCTGTTATTTCTATTTTACTATAAATATATTGATTAGTTTTATCAACTTCACTATTTGCTTTAAATTGATAATTATTTATCTCACTATTTGTATTTTCATTACTTGTGTTCATATCTTCTGTGTATTGAACTGTTCCTATTAGACTTGAACTATATTTATTATTTTCTAAAGTATTGTCAATTTCTTTATTATCTAGTGATAAAGCATCTAATATTTGAAAATTTTGTACAAAATATTTTGAAAATAATTCTTCTTTTGTTTTTAATAAATCTGTTTTTAAAAGTAGAAATATAAATATCCCAACTATAACACTTATAACTAAAATAATTGAAATTGTAATTATTAAAATTCTTTTCTTTCTAGGTATCATTTTTTCTTCCTCCTATGTATATGTTTTATAAATTATATATTTATTATTTATTTTAATCAATATTTTTCTTTAAAATTCTTTGTTTTACTGATTCATATACAACTATTCCTGTTGATACTGAAGCATTTAATGATGTTACTTTTCCTTCCATTGGAATTTTTACCATAAAGTCACAGTTTTTTCTTACTTTTTCACTCATTCCTGCTCCTTCATTTCCTATTACTATTCCCAATGATCCTGTTAAATCTTGATTATAGTAATATTTATCTGTATTTATATCAGTTCCACATATCCATAGTCCTGCTTCTTTTAATTTTTGAATACTATCAGATATATTTGTAACTCTTGCTATTTTCATATATTGAACAGCTCCTGCTGATACTTTGTTTACTGTACTATTTACAGCTGCTGCTCTTCTTTTAGGAATAATAATTCCATGTACCCCTGCTGTTTCTGCTGTTCTAATTATTGACCCTAAATTGTGTGGATCTTCTATTCCATCTAATATTAAAACAAATGGATCTTCATTTTTACTTTGTGCTTCTTCTAAAATATCTTCTACTTCGCAATATTCAAATGGTGGTACTATTGCAATTACTCCTTGATAATTTTCGTTTTGTGCCATTTCATCCATTTTTCTTTTATCTTTTTCTACTAGTATAATTTTTCTTTCTTTTGCTATTGCAATTATTTTGTTTATAGAGCCATGTTTTTCTCCTCTTGTTATAAATATTTTGTTTATATCTTTTCCACTTTCTAATAGTTCTAATACGGAATTTCTTCCTTCTATTTGGTCATCGTAATTTTTTTCTTTTTTATTATCGGTATATACCCTTTCATTATCTATTTTGATATTTTTTTGTTTATTGTTTGTGTTATAATTTTTTTTCATTTTACACTTTCCTTTACTTTTTTTATTTTTTGTGTTATTATGTAATATATTATTATCAATTAAGGAGGACATTATAATGAATAAAATTTTATGTTTTATTCAAAAAAAATTCTGTCAACACGGAGCTTGTAAGTATACTCCGAAGTCACGGCAACTAGCTGATATTCGCAATAAGAGTATTGAATATATTCACTACTCTAATATAGTTCAGAAAAGCAATATCAGAAGCTAAGAAGCTAATATTTGACTTATTGTAAGGCCTTTGTGGCCTTGTTTTTTTATTCATCATCTAACTTAAGCACTGATAAGAATGCTTCTTGTGGCACTTCTACATTTCCAATTTCACGCATTTTTTTCTTTCCTCTTTTTTGTTTTTCTAAAAGTTTTTTCTTTCTTGTAACATCTCCACCATAGCATTTTGCAAGTACATCTTTTCTCATAGCTGATATTGTTTCCCTTGCTATAACTTGTCCACCAATTACTGCTTGAATTGGTATTGTAAACAATTTTCTTGGTATAACTGTTTTTAATTTTTCTACCATTTTCTTTCCTCTTGTGTATGCACTATCTTTGTGGACTATAAATGAAAGTGCATCTACAGGTTCTCCATTTATATGAATATCAAGTTTAACTAAGTCTGATTTCTTGTATTCTTTAAACTCGTAATCAAATGAAGCATATCCTTTTGTTTTTGATTTTAAATTGTCAAAAAAGTCATATATTATTTCATTTAAAGGCATTTCATATATAAGTGTTACTCTACTTTCGTCTAAGTATTTCATATCTATATATATTCCTCTTCTTTTTTGACATAAGTCCATTATATTTCCTACATATTCTTTTGGAGTGAAAATATTTGCTGTAACAAATGGTTCTTCTATATATGATATCTCTTGTGGAATTGGTAAGTCTGTTGGATTATATATTTCTTCTACTTCTCCTGAGGTTTTGTGTACTTTGTAAATAACTGATGGCGATGTTGTTATTAATCCTAAATCAAATTCTCTATCAAGTCTTTCTTCTATTATTTCTAAATGTAATAATCCTAAAAAGCCACATCTAAATCCAAAGCCTAATGCTGCTGAAGTTTCTGGTTCAAATTCTAAAGCTGCATCATTTAATTGTAACTTTTCTAATGCTACTTTTAAATTTTCGTATTCACTTCCATCAATTGGATATAATCCACAATATACCATAGGTGTTACTTTTTTATATCCTTTTAAAGGTTCTGTTGCTGGGTTACTAGTTACAGTTACAGTATCCCCTACATGTATATCAGATAAACTTTTTATACTTGCCGCTATATATCCAACTTCTCCTGCTTTTATTTCTTGTGCAGGCATATATGAACCTGGTACAAAATATCCAACTTCTGCTACTGTAAATACTTTATTTGTTGCCATTAGTTTTATTTCATCTCCAACTTTTACAGTCCCATCCATAACTCTTACATGTGCAACTGCACCTTTGTAATTATCATAATATGAGTCAAATATTAAGCATTTTGTCTTTTCATTTTCATCACCTTTTGGTGCTGGCAAATCTGTAATTATTCTTTCTAATACTTGTTCTACATTCAGACCTGTTTTTGCTGAAATACATGGTGCATCTTCTGCTGGTATTCCTATTATATCTTCTATTTCTTTTTTTACTTCATCTGGTCTTGCATTTGGTAAGTCTACTTTATTTATAACTGGTAATATATCTAAGTTGTTATCTATTGCTAAATATACATTCGCAAGTGTTTGTGCTTCTACTCCCTGGCTTGAATCTACTACAAGTATTGCTCCATCACATGCTGCTAAACTTCTTGAAACTTCATAATTAAAATCGACATGTCCTGGGGTATCAATTAAATTAAATGTATATTCTTCCCCATTTTTAGCTTTGTATATCATTCTTACCGCTTGTGATTTAATTGTAATTCCTCTTTCTTTTTCTATTTCCATGTTATCAAGCACTTGACTTTCCATTTCTCTTTTAGAAAGTACTCCTGTCATTTCTATTAGTCTGTCTGCTAGTGTTGATTTTCCGTGGTCTATATGTGCTATAATACTAAAATTTCTTATATGTTCTTGTCTATTACTCATTTTTCCTCCTGGATTATATTGTATTTTTGCTTATTTTAACATATTTTTTAAAAAATCACAATAGAAATCTACTATTAGAATAAAATCCCTTCATAGACATTATAAACATTGGTATATCCAATATTTTCCAATATTTTCTGTGCCTTTTGACTTCTGTGTCCTGTAGAACAGTATAAAATAATATTTTCTTCTTTATTTTTTACATATTTACTTATTTCTTTTTTTATTTGATAATCTGGAATACAAATTGCTCCATCAATATGTCCTTCTCTATATTCTTGAGGGCTTCTTACATCAATTATTATTGTTCCTTGTTTTATATATAAATCTACATCATCTTTTGTAATATCTTTTTTATCATTAAACCCTCTTTTTAAATTAAAATTTTTTTCTATTTTGTATTGTAATATTCTAAACATTTTTTCACTTTCCTTTACATGTTAATACTATATAATATGTCTATTTTATTTTTTGTTGCTTATGATATTTTGCAATTATGTTATCTCTTTATAATTATGTTTCCTTCTTCGTTTACATTTTTACATTTTCAATGGTTTTACACTTTTTGTGGAAACTGTGGATAACTCTGTGAATAATTGAAAAATAAGCTTTATTTTTTTAAGTTATTCACAATTACTTTTTATTTAATATTTTTTCCAATTATTTACATTTTATATTTTGATTTTATGTGTACCATTTTTTAAAATTATGTATAATAAACAAAAAAGTTATAATAGCTGATTTTACTAGCTTTTATAACTTTTTTATTGTTATACAATATACATAAAATTCGAGTTTATTTTGCAAAAAATGAAAAATAAATTACTGCCATTATTTCTAAAATTGTTATTGTTGGTAATCCTATTGTGAAATGTAATTTTTGTGTCTTGTGTCTAAATGTATACATTCCTGCAATTGTTCCAATTCCTCCACCGTAAAGCTGTTATTATAAATAATGTTTTTTCTGGAATTCTCCATTTTCCTTTTTTGGCTTTTTGTTTGTCTATATACATTGCTAAAAAGCCTATTATATTAATTATTAGTAAATATATTATTATGTTTTTTATTGTGAATATATTTTGTATATTTGCATTTTGCATATCAGTTCCTCCTAAAAATTAAAATCAAAATATAAATATTCTTTTGTTTTAAAATTTAAGCATTTATTAATATCTTGTTTTGATTTTTCTGAAATTTGGTCTATTCTTACATATTTTTTATTTTGATTTATCAATGGATTTATATATCTAATTTTTGTTTTTATATTTTTGCAATATTTATTTTTTACACATATATCACTTTCATGTAATGTTGTTGTATTTTTCCACTCTTTGAATTTAACTCCAATATCGTCAACTTTGCAATCTTCCATTTTTTGTATTATTTCTTGCTCTGATAAATTATATAAATCTCTTTTTGTAATTAAATGTTTATTATTCATCTTTTTTATTATATCTGTCAAAAATTGCATAGATAATTTTGTCTTTCCATCCATGTATGAAATTGATAATGTGCTCATATTTTTGGTAAATTCTTCTGCTATTTCTTTATCTTTAAATCCTAATTCTTCTATTTTTTCTTCATTTTTCTGTATTTCTATATTTTGATAAATTTGTTTTATTTTATCTAAATCCCATAATTGTTTTCTTACTCCAAAACCATTTGATAATGTGTATTCAAGTCTGTCGCTTGATAATTGTGGCGTATCATTATCTGCTATTGGATATTTGTGGTAATCATTTACTTCATCGATTTTTATGTTGTCTCTATTTAATAGTTCCATTATTTCTTTTGAATTCGCTATTATTTGTGTTGTTATTTCTTCTGTTGATTCTTGTTTTTCATAATCCCCATTCATAAAATCTATAGTATGCTTAAATACAGGTGTTGCAATGTCATGAAATAATCCTGCAAGTGTCTGTTTTTTATCATTTGTAAAATTCCATATAATCAATGCAACTGCCACACTATGGTCTAAACTTGAGTACCACATTTTTATTTCTGAAAATAGTTTTGAATAATATGTACCACAAGATACACTTATCCCTGATTGTTTCTGCATTTCTGGTGTTTCTATATATTCTTCTAAGAAGCTTGGAATTTCTGGAGATAATATATTGAAATATTCTTTTATCTGTTTATCTAAATTTTCAAAATATTTGCTCATTTTTTCCTCCATATTTCTAATGAATGTCCCTTTTTCCCTTCTAGGAGGGAATCTGAAGGAACGTCCCCTTTTCCCTCTTAGCCAAATAGGCTTAGTTGGTTGCTTTGGCTCATTCCTTCTAAGCATCCAAATTCTTTAAGTAAATCAGCTCCTGAGGCACCAATTTTTGCTCTTATTTTTAGGTCGTCTATTGACATGAATTTACCATCTTTTCTTGCTTCTACTATTCCTTGTGCTGCGACTGTTCCAAATCCTGGTATGCTGTTTAATGGTGGTCTTAGTTTGTTATCTTGTATTTTGAATTTTGTTGCTTCTGATTCATATAGGTCTATTGGTAAAAATTCTAGTCCTCTTTCATACATTTCTAGCACTATTTCTAAGTCGTCGTACATGTCTAGTTCTGCTTTTGTTGCTTCTTTTTTCTGATTTTTCATTTCAATTTCTTTCATTTTGTTTTTTGCTTTTTCTTTTCCAAATATCATACAGCTTGCATCAAATGCTTTTGCTCTTATTGAGTAATATGCTGCATAATATGCTAGTGGGATATGTACTTTAAACCATGCTATTCTGAAAGCATTTGTTACATATGCTGCTGCATGGGCTTTTGGGAACATGTATTTTATTTTTTCACAAGATTTTATATACCAGTCTGGTACATCATGTTCTTTCATTAGTGGAATATATTCATCTTTCCATTTTGGTTCTTTTCCTTTTGCTACTTTTCCCTTACGTACTGATTCCATTATTTTGAAAGCTTTATCTGGTGGTAGTCCTTTTTTTATTAAATATATCATGATATCATCACGACAACATATTGCTTCTTGCAAAGTTACTATTCCTTGCTCGATTAAGCTTTGGGCATTTCCTAACCATACATCTGTACCATGTGATAGTCCTGATAAACGAATTAATTCGTCAAATGTTGTTGGCTTTGTGTCTAAAAGCATCCCTCTTGCAAATTTTGTTCCATATTCTGGTATTCCATATGTTCCGACTTCTGAGTGTATTTGTTCTGGTGTTACTCCTAGCGCATCGGTTGAATTGAAAATTGACATTGTTTCTTTATCATCAAGTGGAATTTCTGTTGGAGCTATTCCTGTTAAGTCTTGTAACATACGTATTACTGTCGGATCGTCGTGGCCTAGTATATCTAGTTTTAATAGGTTTCCATCTATTGAGTGATAATCAAAGTGTGTTGTTATAATATCTGAGTTTGGGTCATCTGCTGGGTGTTGCACTGGAGTAAATTCATAGATTTCTCTTCCTTTTGGTACAACTATAATTCCACCTGGATGTTGTCCTGTTGTTTTTTTAATTCCTGTACAACCTACTGATAATCTTTGGATTTCTGCTCTGTTCATTGGAATTCCTCTGTCTTCATAATAGCCTTTTACATATCCATATGCTGTTTTGTCTGCTACTGTACCAACTGTTCCAGCTTTAAATGTTGTCCCTTTTCCAAAGATTACTTCTGTATATTTATGTGCTTTTGCTTGATATTCTCCTGAGAAGTTCAAGTCTATATCTGGTTCTTTATCTCCATTAAATCCTAAGAATGTTTCAAATGGTATATCCATTCCGTCTTTTGCCAATTTGTGTCCACATTTTGGACAGTCTTTATCTGGTAAGTCAAATCCGTTTCCAACTCCATAATCTTCAAATTCTGAATATTTACAATTTGGACATCTATAGTGTGGTTGTAATGAGTTAACTTCTGTAATACCTGTCATGAATGCAACTAATGATGACCCTACTGATCCTCTTGAACCTACTATATATCCATCTTCATTTGATTTCCATACCAGTTTTTGTGCTATTATGTACATAACTGAGTATCCATTGCTTATTATTGAGTTTAACTCTTTATCCAGTCTAGTTTGAACTATTTCTGGTAATGGATCTCCATATAGTTCATGTGCTTTTTTATATGCTATATTTTTTATGTCTTCTTCACAACCAGGAATGTGTGGTGGACATTTTTCTGGTGATATTGGGCTTATTTGTTCACACATATCTGATATTAAATTTGTGTTTGTTACTACTACTTCATATGCTTTTTCTTCGCCTAAATAGCTGAATTCTTCTAGCATTTCTTCTGTTGTTCTTAAATATAGTGGTGCTTGATTATCTGCATCTTCGTATTTTTGACCCGCTTCTAAAATTCTTCTATATATTTCATCTTGTGGATCCATAAAGTGAACATCACATGTTGCTACTACTGGTTTATGTAATTTTTCTCCTAATGCAACTATTTTTCTGTTTATGTCTCTTAGGTCTTCTTCATCTCTCATTATTCCATTTCTTATTAAGAATTGATTATTTCCAATTGGTTGAATTTCTAAATAATCATAATCATTTGCAATTGCTTCTATTTCTTCATCTGGTCTACCTTGTTCTATTGCTTGATATAATTCTCCTGCTTCACAGGCACTTCCTAATATTAGTCCTTCTGAATATTTTTTATACAAGCTTTTTAATATTCTAGGTTTTCTGTAAAAATAATTTACATGTGATAATGATATCAATTTATATAAATTTCTTAGCCCTACATAGTTTTTTGCTAAAATAATTGCATGATATGTTTTTAATTTTTTATATTCTTCTTTTTTAGCTTCTTGATCTGCTGCAACTTGGTCAATATCTTCTAATTTTTTAGCTCCTCTTTCTTTTAACATGTCCATCATAACATTAAATACTTTTACAGTTGTATCAACATCATCTAATGCTCTGTGTGCTACTTCTACTTTTATTCCTAAATTTTCTGCTATTTTTCCTAGTTTGTATTTTTTGTAATCTGGAAATAAATCTTTTGCTAAGCTTAGAGTATCTAAATAAGAGTAATTGAAGTCATATCCTAAAGCTTTTGCATTTTGTTTTAAAAATCCAACATCAAAATTTGCATTATGTGCTACAATTACAGTTTCTTTTTGGTCTCCTAAAAATTCTAAAACTTTTGGAAAAATCTTATCTATTGTTTCTGCATCTTTTACCATATCATCTGTTATATTTGTAACTTCTGATACTCTTTCTGGAATATGTCTTTCTGGATTTACAAAACAACTAAATTCGTCTATAACTTCTTTATTTTTGACTTTCATTATTCCTATTTCTGTAATTTTATCGTTTGAAGCTGAAAATCCAGTTGTTTCTAAGTCAAGTACACAATATGTTGTATCTATATCTTGACCTTTTCCATCATATATTGATTTTGTGTTATCTGGTGCTAAGTATGCCTCTACACCATAAATAATTTTTATATCTGGGTTATCGTCTCCAACTAAGTGATATGCTTCTGGGAATGCTTGTGCAACTCCATGGTCTGTAATAGCTATTGATTTCATTCCCCATTTCATTGCTCTTTTAATTAAATCTGTTGCTGATGTTACTGCATCCATTTGACTCATTTTGGTGTGCATATGTAATTCTACTCTTTTTACTTCGCTATTGTCTTGTCTTATTACTTTTTTTACACCTTCTGATTCTACAATTGTATTTGCCATTACTGTAAGTTCATTAGAGAATGAATCCATTTGTGCATTTCCTTCTATCTTTACACCTTTTACACTTCCCATTCTTTTAATGATTTTCTTTGCTTTATCTTTTTCCAAAAATGCTTTACATGTTAATGTACTTGTACCATCATATAAGTCAAAGCTTAATAATGTTTTTCCATTTTTTAATGTTTTATCTTCCATGTAAATTATTTCACCATCTAATGAAACGGTTCCATCTTCTGAACTTAATTCTGTTATTTTTGTTAGTGGTGCTGTAATATTCATATTTCTACCTAAGATTAATGGAGTGTCTTCTTCAGCTTCTTCTGGCATTTCTGGTATGTCTGTTTCTGTTTCTATAATAGTATTTGCTATTACTGTAACATCTCCTGCATATGTGTCTAATCCTGCTTTTCCTGTAATTTTTATAGCTTTTGCATTTTTTATTTTTTCTGTTATCTCATTTCCTTCTTTGATGTCTTTTGCAAAAGATTTACATGTCATTACCCCTGTTCCATCATAAAGTTCAAAAATTATCATTCCTTTACCAGATTTTGTTTCTCTACATTCACATGTTAAAATTCTTCCTTCTAAAGTTGCTCTTCCGTCATTTGCAGTAATATCTTTTATTTTTATTAATTTTTCTTTTGCTCTTGATTTTTTTCCCATAATATATGTTTCTTCTACTTCTTCATTTACAATATCTCCTGGCATTTCTCCCATTTCTTCTGGTGGAATATACATGTCTCCATCTTGTGGTGGCATATAATCTGGGTCATTATATTCTGGAACAGAATTTGCATTTTGTTGATTTTGAGCTTGTTTATTATATTGAATATTTGAATTATTATGTTGTCCATTTATTTGATTTTGTAGTTCTTCCATTGACACTGAAACAGATTGTTCTATTGCTTTTTCTTCCATTTCTTTCAAATTTTTTTCATATTCTAATTCATCTTGTTTTTCAAACACTTCTTCTAATTCAATTTTATATTTTTTTCCTAATAGTTTTTCTATTACATTTTCAAGTTCGATATCTGTTTTTCTTGTACGTAAAAAATCTGCTCCTTTAATGTGCATTTTTACATGGATTGTATTGCCTTCAACCTCTATTTTACTTTTTAATAGTAGCATTGGTTTCATTAATGGGTATTTATGTGCCATATAACAAATTACATTTCTCCATTCATCTTCTATTGACC
Organism: Clostridium sp. CAG:575; assembly: GCA_000435535.1. Classification (GTDB taxonomy): domain Bacteria; phylum Bacillota; class Clostridia; order TANB77; family CAG-508; genus CAG-269. Next base: position 11,940 of record FR884457.1, read on the forward strand.
TTATTTTTACATTATCTGTATATTGGATTTTCATGTCTATATGTGAAAAAGAAAATCTTTCTATTAGGAATTTTTCAAAATACCATATTTCTTTTATTTCTATATACTCGTCTGTGTGTAAAATAATCCCTAGGGTGTTATTTTTTTTGTTTACATTTAGTGCTGTTACATATGCTTCTTGTATATTTGCTCTTGTTTCGTAATCTTTGAATATATCTTTTAATTTTCTTTGTTGATTTTCTGACATCCTTTTGTTCCACTCCGTTTCATTTTTTGTCTACTATATCATCTTTTCTTGTCGTATTTTATCATATTTATGTTTTAGATTAAAGCGAACAAAGAAAAAAATGTAAAAATTATAACTATAATTTTTACATTTTTCTTGTTTTAATATTAAATATGCTTTTGATTTTATTATTCTAAATTACATTTTTCAATTTTATTTTCAGCTGTATTTATTAAGTATCCATAACCACCTAAATAATAGTTACAATTCTTATAATTATTTTCTTCTAGTGATTTTCCATCTTGTAAGCTAATAACACTTGTATTATTTTGTTGGTCTGCAATATATACTTTTTGATTTAAAATATAATTCAAATTACTTGTTGATGGAATAATTTTTCCATATTCTATAATTTTTCCATTTTCATCTATTTCAAATAAAGTAAGTTCTTTTTCAATTGTTCCATCATCAAGTCTTTTGCTAATATTTAAATAATATTTACCTTTAAAATTATATGTTTTGCCTGCATATCCTATAATATTATCTTCTTTTGTCTCTAAGTTTAATAAGTGTTTTGCTTCTTGTTCAGCATAATCAACATATATTATATATTTTTCAGAAGCCCCAATTACAAATTTTCTGCCTTTAGCTAAATTGATTTTATTTGTTCCGTCTAAGTCTATTTGATACATTTCTCTTGTTTGAGTTGTATAATAAATTTTTCCATTTGAAATAAAGAAATCATTTTTTATATTTTGTGCTAATTCAATTAAATTGCTACCGTCTTTATCCATAACACACAATGTACCTTGTGGATTTTTGTTATAGTCATCATATCCTATTTGTTTTACAAAATAGATTTTATCATCTGTTATATATAATTGTAATGAAGAATTTTCACTTATTTTTTGTGTATTTCCTTGTAAGTCTACTTTATAAATTCCCTTATCATTATAGTAATTTGGCATGTAGTAAATAGAAGTACCATCAAAATACATTTTTTCTAATCCATTTTCTATTGTTGCTAATTTTGTAAATTGGTTATCATTTTCTTTTTGAATATAAATTCCTTTGTCTGAATCTTGATAATAAATTATTGTTCCTTCTATTTTACAAAATGTATTTCCACTTTGCATGCTTTTTGTTTTTTCTTCTAATTTATTAGTTTCTGTATTTTTATTACTATTATTTGCCACTTCTTCTTTTTCTATATTTTGTTGTTTTTCTATGCTACTTGTATCTTTTGTTTTTTGTGGATTTATTATTGTCATTACTAATGCTATAATTAATAATATAAATAATATAATTGATAAAATAATTTCAGTTCTTTTTTCTTTCATACTAATATCATTCCTTTCTCATTCATTCAAAGGTTTATATTGTTATAACAAAGTGTGGATTTCAAAATATTTTAATAAGTACAAAAATTATTAATATCCGCTTTTGTTCTTAATTACTCAGTTCTTAAAGCTTCAACTGGGTCTTTTTTACTTGCCATTTTCGCTGGTATTAAGCCTGCAATTATTGTTAAAAACATACTTATTAATACTAGAATAATAGCAGCTTTTGGTGGTACCATTGCATGTATTGTTACTCCTGATAAAGCATATACAATTGCATTAATTGGTATTGTTAATAACATTGTAATTCCAATTCCTATTATTCCTGAAATAAATCCAACAATAAATGTTTCAGCATTAAATACTCGTGCAATATCTTTTTTTGATGCTCCTATTGCTCTTAAAATTCCTATTTCTTTTGTTCTTTCTAATACAGATATATATGTTATAATTCCTATCATTATTGATGAAACTATTAATGAAATGGCAACAAATGCAATTAATACATAGCTAATTGTGTTTATAATTTGGCTAACAGATTTCATCATTACACCTACTAAATCTGTATAAGTAATAACATTCTCTTCTTTTCCTTCATCTTTCTGTTTTTGATTGTAATTTTCAATTGCTTCTGTAATTTTATCTTTAGATTCAAAATCTTTTGGATAAATACTAATTTGTGTTGGTGTATCTATGTCAACAGCTCCTAATTTTTTAAGATTTCCTTCATAATTTGAATCTTTATTAGATGAATATGTTTCCATCATTTTAGCAATTTCTTCACTGCTTAATTTACTCATTGCTATTTTTTGTTCATTTGATAAATTATTGTAATCAAATTTTTCATTTTCATCTGTTGGGAATTGAAGTCCTGTAAATACATTTGTTTTTGGATTTTCTTTTTGTTCTTTTACTATTTGTGTCTCATTAGATTTTGTAATTACATATTCTTTTAAGTCTTTTGTATAGCCAATTCCACTTGTTACAGATGATGCAACACTTTCTTTATTTTGTTTTATTATCCCTACAACTTTTATACTTTCTGCTTGTGCGATTTTTTCTTTCATGTATTTGTCATCATCACTTTTATCAATCCATAGTCCATTTTCTTTTTTATAATAGTCTGAATTTAATATTAGTTTATATGATAAATTTAATAATTCATCATATGTGTATGATGTTTTTTCATCTTTATCTTCGATTTTTTCTCCATTTTCTATTGCTTTCCATTTTTGTTTTAGTTCACTTTGGTCTTTTAATCCTAAAGAATACAATGTATAATCGTCAATTTTTCCATCTTCTTTTACTATTAAAACAACCTCATTATATGCTTTTGGCCAGCTTCCTTTTACTAAATCATATTGAGTCTCTAATAATTGTTCATTGTCTAACAATTCAACCCATATGTCTGTATTTGTCATCATTGAACTTCCAAACATTGAAGCAACTGATGAATTGTTTTGAGCTTCTATCATTTCTCCCATTCCAAATGAATTCATTACTGTACTTGGATTTACTCTAACAATTCCATTTTCTGTATCTTCTTTATATAAATTCAAATTTAGGTCATATCCATATCTAATACTGTTACTATTATTTTTTAGTTCGTTATCTTCTTGTTCTAAATATTTTTTTAGTTCTCCCAAATTATTACTTTGTTTTTTATTTGAAAGTGTTTTCATCATTTCACTCATAACATCTGCTGAATATACTTTGCCTTCTTCTGTATTTTCATCACTTTCTGTTTCTCCCATCATAGATTGCAACATACTTGCCATATCTATTGAAGTTTCTTCGACTGTTATTGGATATGATGATAAAGTATCTTCTTCTACTTTTTTGATATAATTTTGTACACCTGTTGAGATTGCTAATATTAATGCAATTCCTATAATTCCAATACTTCCTGCAAATGATGTTAATATGGTTCTGCCTTTTTTTGTCATTAAATTATTTAAACTTAAATGTAAGGCTGTTAGAAATTTCATTGATGTTCTTCCAGTTTTAGCAATGCTTTCATCTTCTTTGTCTTTTTCTGTGTATGGATTTGAATCATCTGTTATTACACCATCTAATATTTTAACTATTCTTGTTGAATATTTTTCTGCTAATTCTGGATTATGTGTAACCATTATAATTAGCTTATCTTTTGATATTTCTTTTAGTATTTCCATTATTTGAACACTAGTTTTTGTATCTAATGCTCCAGTTGGTTCATCTGCTAAAATTATATCTGGATTATTTACTAAAGCTCTTGCAATTGCAACTCTTTGCATCTGTCCTCCAGATAATTGATTTGGTTTTTTATGTATGTGTTCTCCTAGTCCTACATCTTGTAATGCTTTTATTGCTCTTTCTTTTCTTTCTTTCTTTGAAACACCTGATATTGTAAGTGCTAATTCTACATTTGATAAAATAGATTGATGTGGTATTAAATTATAACTTTGGAATACAAATCCTACTGAATAATTACGATATGCGTCCCAATCTTTGTCTTTAAATTTTTTTGTTGATTTTCCATTTATTATTAAATCTCCTGATGTGTATCTATCTAGTCCTCCAATGATATTTAATAATGTTGTTTTTCCACAACCACTTTGTCCTAATATTGATACAAATTCACTTTTTCTGAATTCAATGCTTATCTCTTTTAATGCTTGAACTGTTGTATCTCCGGACTTATAGTCTTTTTTTATTTTTTCTAATTTTAACATATTTTTTCCTTTCGTTTTTTGCTTATCTCTTAGCAAATTATACTAATTTTTCTTTTGTAAATCAAGCTAAATTTTATAATAATTGTAATATTTTATATATTATTTGCGAATAATATTAGTGCAAAATTTTATATTATTTAAGGAGGTTATAATGGATAATCCACAATATATTTTAAATGAAGTTAATAAAGGCATAAAAATGGGGATGGATTCAATTTCTACTATTTCTGAAAAGGTTGGTGATAACCAATTTAAAGATGATTTATTATTCCAATATGATAAATATAATGAAATTTTAAATCGTGTTAATTCTGAACTTAAAAATTATGATGATTTTCCAAAAGAGTTACCACCTATGCAGAAAACTATGGGATATATTGATATTCAAATGAGTACTTTAACTGATAAAAGTAATTCTCATATTGCTGAAATGCTTATTAAAGGTACAAATATGGGGATTATTGAGGGTGTAAAATTGAAAAATCATAATCCTGAGGTTGAGCCTACTATTTCAAATATTTTAGATGATTTTATTCGCTTTCAAGAAAATAATGTTGAGCAATTAAAGAAATATTTATAATAGTTACAATTTAATAAGAAAATATACGATTACGAGGGGC
>FR884458.1 GCA_000435535.1 Clostridium sp. CAG:575
AGCTGAGCTAGCTTCTTCTTTCTTTATTTTAAATGTTCCAAGCTCACTTGTATTTTTAACATGTGGTCCTCCACATAGTTCTTTTGAAACATCTCCTATAGAATATACTGTAACTCTATCTGGATATTTTTCAATAAACATGCATTCTGCTCCAGATTTAACAGCTTCATCTTTTGACATTTCTTCTACTGTTACTGGAATTGCTTCTTTAATCCATTGATTTATTAAATCTTCTGTTTTTTGTTTTTCTTCATCTGTCATTTTATGATCACAGTTAAAATCAAATCTCATTCTATCAACTGTAATATTTGAACCTCTTTGATGTGTATCTGGTCCTAATACTTGTTTTAATGCTGCATTTAATAAATGTGTTGCAGTATGATATGCAATTGTAATTTCATTTTGTTCTGCTAGTCCACCTTTAAATTTTTGTTCTGAACCCATTCTTGATTTTTCTTGATGTTCTTTAAATAATTTATCAAATTCATCCATATCAACTGTCATATCATTTTCTTTTGCTAATTCTGCTGTTACTTCTGGTGGAAATCCATAAGTATCATATAATTTAAATACAACATTACCAGCTATTTTATCTTTTCCAGCTTCTTTTGTTTTATTCATTTCTTTTTGGAATTCTTTTTCACCATGTGCTAATGTTTTTACAAATTTATTTTTTTCCTCAATTATAACATTTTTTATTATTTCTTGGTTACTTTCTAACTCTGGGTACATTCCTTTTAAATTATCAACATTTATATCTATCAATGTTAATATTTCATCTAAATTAATTTGTAATTTGTTCATATGTCTAACCATTCTACGAATTAATCTTCTTAATACATATCCTCTATCAACATTACTTGGTCTTCCCCCATCTGAAATAATCATCATACTAGAACGTAAATGTTCTGCTATAATTCTTCTGCTTTCTATATTATCAACTTTTTGTAATTCTACTAATTTGTCCATAACTGGTTTGAATATTTCTGTATCAAAAGGTGTTTCTTTGCCTTGTAATAACATTGTCATTCTTTCTAACCCAAGGCCTGTATCAACATTTCTTTGCTTTAATTTTGAATAATTTCCATCCTTATCTTTAAAATATTCCATAAAAACATTATTCCAAATTTCAACATATTTACCACAGTCACAACTTGGCTGACAATCTGGTCCACAGGCTGGCTTTCCTGTATCATAAAACATTTCTGTATCTGGTCCACATGGTCCCTCTTCCCCTGCTATCCACCAGTTATCATCTTTTCCATAATAATAAATATGTCCATCTAATATCCCAGCTTTTTTCCAACATTCAGCTGCTATTTCATCTCTTGGACAATCTTCATCTCCTGCGAATACTGTTACTGACAATTTTTCTACTGGAATTTGTAATTCTTTTGTTAAAAAGTCAAAGCTCATTTGGATAGATTCTTCTTTAAAGTAATCCCCTAATGACCAATTTCCAAGCATTTCAAAATATGTTAAATGTCTGTTATCTCCAACTTCTTCAATATCATTCGTTCTAACACATTTTTGATAATCTGTTAATCTTGTTCCTAATGGGTGCTTTTCACCTAATAAATATGGTACTAATGGTTGCATTCCTGCTGTTGTAAATAATACAGATGGATCATTTTCTGGTATTAATGGTGCTGATGGAATTACTGTATGTCCATGTTCTTTAAAAAAGTTTAAATATTTATTTCTAATTTCTATTGCTTTCATTTTTTCTTTCCTTCCTAGGCTTAAACTTGATTCAATAAATAATTAATATATATTTTTTTGAATTATATAAAATGTTTTGCCTCTTTTATTTCTTCTCTTTTTTATGTTTAAAATTATACTTCTTTTTTGTTCAAAAATCAAGGAAAATAGCAAAAATCATAAAGTAGATTGTTTCTTACTTTATGATTTTATATTATATTTGTTTTATTCTATTCCTAAAACATATGGATTTTCCATTGTTCCATCTCCGCCTTTTATAATTACTCCTGTTTTTAATTCTACTACTGGGCGAATTCCTAAACAGTTGTTAAGAGCCCCTACTGTAATCCAACCATCACTATATCTAGAAAAATGAATATAGCCATTTCCAAATCCATTCGTCATTATCCAATAAGCTGATCCAATAGGTACTATATATCCACCAAAACCTGTATTATATCCTCCTACTTTTTCAGTTTCTTCATAATTTAAACAATGAACATTGTCTATTAATTCTAACTGATTTTTATCTTTGTACATATCCCAATTTCTTGCCTTTAATATTTTTCCACTACTTGTTTTATTATAATTTGTCATTTCTAATCCGCTATAACAAATATATTTAGCCATTCCATCGTTTACACCAATAGCATATGAATATACAAAATTTTCTGGTGAACCTGCATGAATAAGTTTTATAACATATGTTTTTCCATCTTTCTCAGTAGTTTCAAAAATTCTCCATCCAGATAATTGCGGTGTTCCACTTCCTATTTCTGGACTTACACTTTGATTTCTACTTATTATTACTCCTTTTTTACTTGCATCTGGATTTTCATTTCCATTTTTATCTTTTTTATATGTAAATCCTCCAAAAGTTAAATTCTTTCCAGTATTAATATCTACTTTTAATGAACTATTTACTTCGTGATTTTCATTTAAATCATATAATTTATCATTTTGTAATTCTTCTATTTCTTGTTGTGTCCAGTCTCCTGCGTCATATTGAACAAATCCACCTAATATTTTATATTTATTTACAACAATTTTTTCTTCTTTTGTTATTGTTTTATTTTGATATATAGTAGTTATAATAAATACATATGTTCCATTTGTTGTTATTGGATATGGTACTGTTTTATTATCGTTTTTATTTACTATTGTACATGATGTGCCTTCTAATTTTGCACTAAAGTTTATATACAATGTTGTACCTGCTATTTGAGAATTATCCAATACAGAGCTTGTTGATGTTGTACTTGTTCCAATTATTGGCTCTGTTAATTGTATTTCTAACTTTTTAGATTTGGCTATAATATTTATATCACCAGTTACCTTATCTATATATATTTTACCTGTATTTATATCAACAACATCACTTCCAGATGTAGTAATATCTTGTCCATCCATTGTTACCAATAAATCTGTCACAATATAGTTATCTTTTGCTGTTATTATAGCTTGATATGGTTTATTATAAGCTGTTTTTACTGCCACATTGTCTATGCTTATTCCTTCTCCTAGTTCTTTTGTTATCTTATGATAGTAGTCATTTATTAATATAGTTTCTGTTTTTTCTTCACCACTTTTTGAAACTATTTTTACTTTATATTCTACTCCTAATTATATTGTGCAATCTCTTGATACTCTTTTTAATCCATTTGCATGTTGAACTAGTCCATCTTTATATTCTATTGTTTGTAATCCATTTTCATCATCTGTTATAACTACTTCTACTTGTAAGTTTTCTCCTTCTCTTGATTTTACTTCATATGTTAATACTGCTCCTACCGTTTTTTCTTGCTCTACTATATTTAGATTTTCGTCTATTATATATCTTCCTGTTAATTGGTCTTTTGACATTGTTATCTTTTTGCCATTTATAGATGCATCATCTGTTATTTGGGGGTTATATTCTTTTAATTTATTATCTGCCCATTCCTGAGTTATATCATCTAGTGTTGCTTCTGCTAATTTTTCTACTTGCAAATCTTGTATTGCCAAATTTAATTTTTCTTTCATTTCTGATTCTATCTGTGCTCTTTTCACATGTTTTACTCTTGAAAATAATCCATTTTCTCCACCAAAACTAGCTATTGTTATTCCTGCTAATATCAATAATATTATAATAGTAATAATTAATGCTATTAATGTAATTCCAATATTTTTTTTCATTTGTTTTCCTCCTATATTATTTTTTTATTCTATACTATTAGAAATTAAAAAGTTAGTGTCTGTTCACTAACTTTTTAATTTGTATTTGTTATACTTTTATTAAATATTTATGGAGGCATTATTATGACATTATCACAAGCTATTATAAGACGAATTATTGAACTTCAAAGAAATAAAAATATAACCACTAATAAATTAGCAACTCTATCTGGATTATCTCAAGCTACTGTTAGAGATATAATTTATGGTGTTAGTAAAGCACCTAAAATTAATAGTTTATTACATATTTGTGAAGGTTTTAATATTACTTTAAAAGATTTTTTTGATAGTCCTTTATTTAATAATGTTTCTGATGAGGACGATGATTTTTAATTAATAATAGAATATAACAAATTATTTTTATCATTATCTAATTTTTTTGCACTTTCTATATAATTTTTTAATTTAATTTCAAATTTATCTCCTTCTATATAATCTAGTGCATATTCTAATACTACAGTTTTATTATCACTATATTTATTTAACAATTTTTTTATTGTTTTTTCATCATTAATATTCTTTATTGGATAATGATCTAAATTTTTTTTGTAGGTATGTATATGAATATTGTTTAATCTTTCTTCTAATTCGGGTACTAATTTTTCTGTCTTTATTCCTTCAATTATTTCATGTCCTATATCATAAGTAAATTTCAAATTGTGTTGTCTCTCTAATATTTCTACTAAGCCCTCTTTTTTTAATCTTTCTATTTTATTAATATCATTCAAATTTTCGATACTTATTTCGATATTTTCTAAATATCTTTTTAATTTTATGTATTTGATTAATTCATCTATTTGTTTTTTAGTTTTTTCTTTGCTTTCGGTTATATTTTTAGCATTTATTGGATGATATACAATATTTAATTTTCTTTTTGTTATTTTTGATATTTTCACTGCAAACTCTATATATCTATTAGCTTTTTCCAGGCTATCAAAACTAGGAGAATGCAAATTTATTATATAATTTTCTTCTACAACTATTTTGGACAACTCTATTACATATTTTTCATCATCTTCAGAATTAGTTGCTATCTCAAAACCTTTTATTATCCTTTTTTTATCATATTTTTTTATTAATTCTATTAATTGTTTTGGTTCTAATTTAAAGAATTTATAATTTAAACTTAATAGTATTTTCATTTTCATCCTCCTTTATTATTATTTTAATTTACCTTTTCTTTTTTTTCAACATTTGTCTTGTTTTTTTTTATATTTTCTCGTAAAATAGGATGTATAGAATGGAGTGCATCTTTATGAAAAAATTAATAGTAAATCAAAAATATAATGAAAAAAAATTAAATAAATTTTTATTAGAAAATATTCCTAATTTGACATATGGTCTCTTTTGCAATACTTTAAGAAAAAAAGATATAAAAGTAAATGGCAAACGTATAAATAAAGATATTATATTATATAACGGAGATATAGTTTTAGTATATATTGCAGACTCCCTATTAGAAGAAAAGAAACCTGCTAATTTAGATATTATATATGAAGATGATAATATTTTATTTATAAATAAACCTATCAATCTTGAAGTAACTGGTAATAACTCATTAACAACACTTGTTCATCAGCAATATCATACTTTTACATTTAAGCCAATGCCTTGTCATAGAATAGATAGAAATACTACAGGTCTAGTCTTATTTGCCAAAAATGAAAAAAGTTTAGAAATTTTATTATCAAAATTTAAAAACCATGAAATAGAAAAGCATTATTTAGCTCTTGTATATGGTCATCCTTCATCTAATTCAAAAAAATTAGAGGCTTACCTATTTAAAGATAATAAAAAATCAATGGTATATATATCTGATACTCCAAAAAAAGGTTATTCAAAAATAATCACTTCCTATACTATTTTGGAAAAAAGAAAAGATAACACTTCCGTTTTAGATGTAGAAATTGAAACTGGTAAAACACATCAAATTAGAGCTCATCTAGCATATTTAAATTATCCAATTATTGGTGATGGTAAATATGGAAAAAACGATATAAATAAAAAATTTAATAAAAAAGTTCAAATGCTTTGTAGCTACAAAATGATTTTTAATTTTAATAATGATTCCGGAATTTTAAATTATTTAAATAATTTAAAATTCGAGTTACCAATAGATATGAACTTTTTTAGTGTATAATATTTCCCTCTAAATTTATAAATCTTATATATATTATAAATTTTGTTTTATAGTACATTTTGTAAATTAAAAATGCGTTTTTGTAAATCTAAATTTGTAATTTTATGTAAAATATGTTATAATTAATAAAAAAATTTATATTAGTACTATTAGGAGGATTCATATTATGAAAAATATCTACTTACGGAAAAAAATTGAAGAAATAATGATTGCACTGGTAAAAAGTTGTATAATTCTTTGTATACTTCTTCCCCTATCAGCTACTGTAGTAAAAAATCATATCAATGACTCATCCCCAGAAACTTATGACACTTATGAATGTTGCAATATTGAAAATATTGAAAATCATATCAATATTCAAAAAAATATTCTTCAAAATATTCAAAAAAATAATTTTGAAGAACGTCACAATATTGAAAGCACATACATAAGTTATGTTTCAACTAATGACAATGACAATGTCAATGATAATTTTTCAGTTAATGATAATTTAGTTGACTCTGTTTCAAGAGTTATTATGTGTGAAGCTGGTGGAGTAAAAGATGACTACTGGCAGCAACTTGTTGGATATGTATTTTTGAATCGTTTGGATTCTTCTTACTATCCAGATAGTGTTGATGGTGTATTGAAAGAAGGATATGCTCCTGAAACAATACAGAATTTTAATAATATCGTTATAACAAATAAAGCATTAAAAAATGCTAAAATTGTTGTTAACAATTATTATTCTGGTTCACTACCAGTACCAAGGAATCTGATCTATCAGGCCGAGTTTTCTCAAGGTAGACCTTGGAAACATATTGGAAATACCTATTTTGGTATCAATCCAAATTTGCCTCAATGACTGTCATTTTAGTACTAAAAAGATGTCCAAACAATATGGACATCTTTTTTTAAGTATTTTACTTTTTTTGTGTTTTTTACTTGTCTATTTGTTTTTTTAATTGTATAATAAATATACAATGTTATGCGGGTATAATTTAGTGGTAGAATGTCATGCTTCCGACCTGATAGCGTGGGTTCGATTCCCACTACCCGCTCCATAAGGTAAAATCGTCGCACCAATGTGACGTTATTGATTAAATCAATCTGAAAAGATTGATTTTTTTTGTGCGTTATTGTAAAGAAAGGTGTGATGTGATATGATTAGAATAATTAAAAAGAAAATCAATATGAGTGATGAACTCAAAACCAAAATTAATTGGTCTTGCAAATTTAACAATAGACCCTATCAAATTATAGAGGGTCATCTAAGAATTGTTGAGCATACGAATTTAGCGTATGTCGAACCTCATAAGGTTATTATAAATAACCAATTATATCTATTCTTCAATGAACAAAAACATTTTTATATTGGGAATTTAAAGAAGAAAATCCCTATTGCTGATTTATCAGAGTACATAGCAAGGCATTAATTAATTGAGAGTTTATATACTCCCACAATAT
>FR884459.1:0-5279 GCA_000435535.1 Clostridium sp. CAG:575
TTCATGTTTTTTCCTCCTCTTTCGGTCCTATCTACAATTTCATATTTTTTATTGTAAATATTTTTGACCATTAAATTTTATATTTTAAATTTAATAACAATAATTTATAACTAATATTTCTACATTCCTTAAATTTTCCCATATCTTTTTATATTCATTATGATATCTATTTCAATTTAATTTCTTTTATCTGTAGTTAGTGTGTTCATTTTTATTAGTTATATTCTATTTTCCAAATATGTCATTTATATTCATTGCCATTATATGTCATATTTTATTATATTTTATATGTATGTCAAATTACTAAAATCTAATTATTACAAAAACTTTCTTACGGAAATTCTAGATAAAAATAAAATTGTCATATAAATTTCTTTTTCTTTAAATTTATATGACAATCTATTATTTTATTTCTATTATATGAATTTATTTTTTATATTTTCTTTGTTTTTCGACATTTTTCTTTTTATTTTGACAAGATTTTTGGAACAAATTCTCTACGTCCCCATTGTTCCGTCCCCTTTGTTTCCGTTGTCCTTGACTACCATTAAAGTTACTTGAACTAATCCTAACATTCCTAAGATTGGATATAGTAGATTTACTAAGTTTGCAAATCCTATTTTAGAAAATAATATTGCTGTACTACATATTAAAAGTCCAATTTTGCTAAATTGTTTTTTGTTTTTTGATATGTTGTTTATAAAACTTATTCCTAAAGATATTGCTGTTGTAAAAATTGAAATTAATATTATGACTCCATAAATGTTTTTCATTATCGGGCATATTCTGTTAATTGCGTATACAGCTGGCATTTCTAGTTTATTTATGTCTACATCTATATTTATTAAAAGCATATATACTGTTGATAGTAATATTATTACTATTGTTGTTACTATATATGCTATATATTTTATATCTGTTTTTTTCTTTATAAATTCTTTCATTGTTATTAATACTGGTATTAATAATACACAGTTATAACTTGCATATAATATTCCTGTTATTAACCAGCTTTTTGTGTTTTGTGTTGTTATATAATATTTTATATTTGTTATATCTAAATTTTTAAAATTTATTATTCCTATAATAGTCACAACTGCAATTAATATTGGTATTAAAATTTCGTTTATTTTTATTATTCCATTTACATTTGTTTTGAATAAAAAGTAACATAATATTCCTAAAATTGTACTTCCTATTATACTATTTATTTCGTACTCTTGTTGTAGATATGCTCCAAATCCAGCTATCATTATATAAAATGATAATAGTATAAATATATTTATTGTTGTATTTATAATATTTTTTACGGTTTCATTTTTTATAAAATAATCAAGAAATTTTTTATAATTATCTACATTTTTTTCTGTTACAATCTTTAATGTTTTATAAATTATTATTCCTATTAAAATGCTAGATATTATAATTCCTAATAAACCTTTTAGTCCAAATGAAAAGAAAAATGCATAAACTTCTTGACCAGAAGCAAATCCTGCTCCTATCAATGTTCCTATTATGACAAATACTACTTTTAAAATTTGCATATATCCTCACTTTCATATATACATTATTTTTTAATGTGTTTTTCAAAGCTTTAGACTAATAATTACAGTTTTATAAAACTATGTATAGTTATAAAAAATTTAAAGCCTCATAAAATATTATGAGGCTTTTTTATTTATATTCTATTTAATTTTTTACTTATCTTTTCATTTGTTCATTTTTTTAGTCAAATTTTTTACTTATTTGAGCTTATTTTTACTTTATTTTTTTCTTCTTCTTGCTCTCCAAATTACTATTCCCGCAACTATTATTGCAAGTGGTACCGCTGTTATTATTGCTAATATTATTCTGTTTTCTTTTGCTGTTGCTGTATATGTTACACTTCCTGTGCTTTTTCTTACTGTGATGTCTTCTGATCTATCTGATAGATATGCAATTGAGTTTAATACTAAATCTTTATTTTGTCTATATTGTACTACTGCAGTTTGTGTTGATTGTGTTAATTGATAATCTGATGCAAAATAGTTTTCTCCATATATAATTAATTTTGAGGTTGTTTCTTTTTCTCCTGTTTCTTCATTAGCATCTTTAATTTTCTTGTTAAATTGTGCCCCTACTAAGAATGAGCCTTTTTCTTCTCCTTCTTGTGCTGAATCTGATGAGTATGCAAAGTTTGTTCTAAAGTATGCATTTTCACTAGTTTTTATTAACTCTGTTTTTGTTACATTTTGACTTGTTAATGTGTCATTATCTGCTACATTTATTTTTGTTGCATTTATGAATATAACTCCTTCTGAACCATATAGTTTTGTTGTTACATCACTATATTGTATTTCTGGCATAATTAAATCTGGTGCACCAGATACCATTTTGCTTGTATCTGTTTCTCTTATTGTTCCAACTTCAAATGGATTTACTCCATATAATGCTAATATTTTGTTTACATTTGGGTAATCAACTTTATTAGCTGTTGCTGCATTTAACCATAAAATGTTTCCACCTTTGTTTATATATTCTGTTATTGCATTTGTTGCTATTTCATCAAAATCTTTATTTGGTGTTGTAATTACTAGTGTATTACAATCATCTGGTACTTTTCCTGTTGATAAAACATCTAAACTTTCAACTTCATTTACTTCGTTTTGTAAGTACATGTTTAAATATTGCATTCCATTTGTTAATGTAAATGAACTATATCCTGATAAGAAATATACTTTTGGGATTGAGTCTGTTGTTACAGATTTTATTGCTGCTGTTAATTTTTCTTCTGCTATACTAATTGATTCATATGTTTTTGAATCATATGTATATAATTCACTTGAAGATAATACTTTGTACTTTTCTCCATTTTCTACGATTATTCCTTCGCTTCCAGATTCTATTCCATATTTATTAGCTAAATCTGGTCTATCTGTTGATGTTACTGCTTCTACTGTAATATTCTCATTTGCTTTTGTATATTGTCTTGCTAAATCTAAAGTTGTATCATCATCTTTATATCCAACAAAATAAATATTTACTTTATCTTGAATATTTTTTACTTGTTCTTTGCTTTCATCTGTTAATGTAAATAATTTATCAGCTGTTAAATCTATTGGTGTAAAATTTTGTTTTTGCATTATTACTGATATTCCTATAAATATTGCTATAATTATTGCAACTAATAAAAATGTTTTTGTTCCATCAACTAACCATTTCTTTTTTATTATTTCTATAAATTTATTTGTCTTTTCTGACTTTTCTTTTTTATTTTTTTGTTTTTTCTTTTCTTTTTTGTTTTCAGCTTTTGATTTTTCTTTATCTTTTTTATTTGAACTATCATTTTTATTATTGTTTTTATTCTCTACACTTTTATTGTCTACTTTTTCTACTGTCTTTTTCTCTTTATTGTCTAAATTTTCTTTATTTGAATTTTCTTTTTTCAACTACAATACCTCCTTTTTATTTTACGCTTTTTCTTCTTTGCATTACAGTAATTGTTAGTAAAATGCACATTATAGTAAATGTTATAAATGTTACTGTATCACCAATATCAATTTGTCCTTGTGTATATTTATAGAACATATTGATAAATGAATAATTTTCTAACTTTGAGTTAAATTCTGGTAATACCCATGTTATTATAAAAAATCCTATTGATATAATTCCTGATATTATTTGATTTTCTGTAATACTTGATGTTAGCATTCCAAATGAAATGTATGACATTACAAATAATAAAAATCCTAATAGTGTTGCAAATGTTGTTGTTAATTTTGGTACTCCATAATGGCATAAAATACCAAAATACATAAATGTACATAATTCTGTTAAAATTACAATAGCAAGTGCAGCTATAAATTTTCCTAATACTATTTTTGTTATGCTAATAGGAGACGTTAATAATAGTTGCTCTGTTCCTGTTTTTCTTTCCTCTGAGAATGACCTCATTGTTAATAGTGGAATAATAAATGCTAATACTAATATTGTTGGTAATGTGTAATATATGTATTCAAAATTTACGTTTCCATATCCTATAACACTAAAATAAAATGATATGCTAAATGCAATTAAAAATATACCTATAAATATGTAACCAATTGGTGTGTAAAAATATGATTTAAATTCTTTTTTTATTACTGCCCACATATTATTTTTCTCCTCCTTCTATTAATTTCATGAATGCATCTTCTAATGTTGTATCTGTTTTTTTCATTTCAAATATTGTTATGTTTTCTTTTGCAAATTCTGTGAATATTATTTTTCTTAAATCTGTGTTTCCTTCTGCCTCTATCATATATTGTTTTGTTCCATCTTCATTTTCTTTGATTAACTTTATTTCTTTTATGTCTTCTATTTTATCTTTCATTGTTTCCATTTTGTTTTCTGTATCTTCTACTGTAACATATATACTGTTGTTTTGAGATACTTTGTTTTCAAGGTTTTCTGGTGTGTCTATTGCTACCAATTTACCTTTATTTATTATTATTACTTTATTACAAATTTGGCTTACTTCTGATAAAATATGAGAGCTTAATATTACTGTATGTGTTTTTCCTAATTCTTTTATTAATTCTCTTATTTCAGTAATTTGTTTTGGGTCTAATCCTACTGTTGGTTCGTCTAATATTAAGATTTTAGGCTCTCCAACTAATGCTCCGGCCATGCTTACTCTTTGCTTATATCCTCTTGATAAATTTCTTGTTAATTTATTTTGAACATCTTTTAATCCTGTTTGTTCTATTATTTTTTCAACTTTTTGTTTTCTTTCTTTTTTATTTACTTTCTTTAATTCAGCCATATAATTAACAAACTCTTTTACTGTCAAATCTGTATATAGTGGAACTCCTTCTGGCATGTATCCTATTTCAGCTTTTGCTTTTTGTGGTTTTTTTGCCATGTTGTATCCATCTACTATAATTTCTCCTTCTGTTGGTTCAATGAATCCTGTTATCATATTCATTGTTGTACTTTTTCCTGCTCCATTTGGTCCGTAATAATCCTATTATTTCGCCTTCTTTTATTTCGAAGCTTATTTTGTCTACGGCTGTTACTTTTCCGTACCTTTTTGTGATGTTTTTTACTTCTATCACGAAAAATTCCTCCTTACATTTTTAATTTTTTATATAATATCATTTTATTATTTTAAAGTAAAGTTTTTCACAAAGAATTCACATTACGGAAATAGCCTTTTGCCTTCTTTATTAAATTTTTTTAACATAAATTACATATTTTTTTTATTTTTAATTGACTTTTTCTTTTTTTTATGATATTATACTAGTTGTCTAATGACTTGG
>FR884459.1:5331-8037 GCA_000435535.1 Clostridium sp. CAG:575
AGCACACGCCTTCTAAGCGTGGGGTCGGGGGTTCGAATCCCTCTTGGCCCACCAAAAGGAACTCTTATATTTAGTATAAGAGTTCCTTTTATTTATAATAAAAAGAATAGAAAACCTTATTTTTCTATCCTCTTTATTAATTTTTATTCCTCATTCATTATCTTTTTTAATTCCTCAATATTTATATCAAGTATTTTACATATTGATATTAGTTCAAAATCTTTTATTATAGATTTTTGCTTTTCTATTCTATAAATAAAACTTCTATCAACATTTAATCCCATTAGTTGCATTTTTTCAGCTAATTCTTCCCTAGATAAATTTTGGGAAAGTCGTTTATTTTCTATTATTTTTCCACATATATTAGATTTATTATTAACTTTTCTCACGATATTCTCCTAAATTTTTTTATCTTATTGATTTTACTATAACTTTTATGTTATTATGTAGTAGGAGCTACTACAAACTTTTATAATTAATATTCTCATTTTTTTATATTTTATTACTTTTTGTAGTTATATTAGGAGAAATAATGGACTTTAAAATTGATATTAGAAAAATAGATTCTATAGGAAGATTTGTTATTCCTGTTGTTATTAGAAATAAACTTAATATTAAAGAAAATGATAAACTAGAATTTTTTATAGCTGAAAATTCTATTATCTTAAAAAAATATGAACCTTCTTGTATATTTTGCAAATCTTCTAAAAATCTTGTTTACTATCATGAAAAATTGATTTGCAATAATTGTATTAACAAAATAAAAAAATAAATGTGTTTTTTATAACACACTTATTTTTATTTTATGCTATTTTACTTGTTTATATTTCTTTAACCATATTGCTATTGTAATTCCTACTATTGTGCCAACTAATATTATCATTTTTACAAAAGCGCTTCTTTCTCCAGCATTTGGGATTCTTCTATTACTTATTGTATTGTCTTTTACATTGTTAATACTAGAAATTTCATTTTTTATTATATTTTCAATTTCATTAGTTTCATTTCTATTTTCTATATCTTCTTTTTCTATTTTTTTATTTTTTACAACAACCTCTATTTCCTTATTTGTTTTTGTATCAATAATTTTCCCTTCTTCTGTCACTTTAAAAGTGTATACTGTATCATTTAAAATATAGCCATTTGGCTCTTTTGTTTGTTGCACTGTATATACTCCTGGTAAAATTCCACTTATAGTAAATATTCCATTATTATCTGTATTACCTTCTTTAACAACTTCTCCTTTTTCATTTTTTAGTTCAAAATATCCACCTTGTAATGCATTATTCTCTAAATCTGTATTTTTTATTTTTATATCATAATCTTCTATTGATATTTTTAATTGGCTAAATTCAATTTTAGATAAAATGCTACAAGCATGTTGTAAATATGATGATATTAATCCAAAGCTTTCACCTTTATGATTTGAGTAATCTAATTTTTCATTTAATATTTCGTTATTATTTTCTGTTACTTTTATATGTGTTGGTGTAGCTTCTACAGTAAGGTCATGTATTGTTGTATCTACTTTATTCACTGTGGCTATACATTTTCCATATGTGTCTATAGTTGTACTTGCTGTAGTTTCAAATTTGTCTATATTCACATCCTCTAACAAATAAATATTTACTGTTTTTTCTTTAAATAATAATATATATCCTGATAATTTATTTTCTATTTTACTTGCATTAAATATAAAACCAGCTCCATCTAATGTATGATAATTAGCTTTTGATTCATCAATTCTAAATTTAAATATTTTTTTACCAGGATTTTTATATTCCTTATATAAAAAATCTTTATAAGATGTTTGCCAATATCCATAAAAATCAATAACATCATTTTGTATAACTATATGATTACCATTATATGCTTTATCATCTGTTGTTGTCCTTGTATGCCATTCCCAATATTCATTCTTTTGCCATTCTTCCCAATTCTTTGAATCTATTACTGTGCTATCTGTTGCCATAACAAAATTGGCATTGGTAAATATTATAAGTGCTATTAAAATTATTATTTTATAAATTAATTTAGTATTGTTTTTCATTATATTATTTCCTCTTTCTATTTTCTCAATTTTATTATAACATAAAACTTTATTTTTTATATTACATTTTCATTACATTTTTATTGCTATTTTATTATGTATTTTTTTATATCTTATGGGTATAACTATTACTATTACTTTTATTTTCTGTTTTTTTAATATTTTGGTATATTTACTTGTTTTTATAAATATTTCTTACTATTTTTTCTCTAATTTTAAGTTAGTTTAATTTCCTCAAAAGCACTGATATACTAAATTAATGATGTTTGTTAATATGGAGGTATTGTATGAAATCTAATAAAAAAGTTGATATTGATAAAGTACTTGGTGAAGTATTTAAAGAATATCGTTTAAAAAACAAATTAACTCAAGAAAAAATTGCTGAGAAACTTGGTATTTCTGTAAAATATATTTCCAGAATTGAAAATGGAACTGGTGGAGTAAAAGTTGAAACACTTGTAAATTATATGAATATTTTAGGAATTTCTCCAAATATTATTTTCAGGCCTTTAATAACAAATAAAGATTTATTACATCAAATGGATTTAGCATCCAAAATCAGCAACTTACCCAAAGAAAGAGTATTATTTTTATTGAATATTGCTAATTTGTTAGATGATTTAAAATAAATAATAACCACCCGTAAAACGGGTGGT
>FR884460.1 GCA_000435535.1 Clostridium sp. CAG:575
ATTATTTTTTGGGATTATTTTTAAGGGTACAATAATTATAGATGGATTAAATTCTGGAAAATCAATTAATAAATTAATTAATAAATTTTGTAATAAAAAAAATATTTATAGTATTAATGATATAAATTTTCCACTTGTAATTCCAAGTGTTGATATGAATACAGGGGAGGTTATTTGTTTTACTTCTTCGAGGGTTAGAGCATTTTCTGATAATGTTGTATTTGTTGATGATGTAGAAATTGCTAATGCAGTTCAGGCAAGTTGTAGTTTTCCAACTGTATTTTCTCCATGTGATTATAATTATCATAAATTGTTAGATGGGGGAATAAGGGAGAATATTCCATGGAGAGAGCTTAAAAATTTAGGTGCAGAAAATGTTATAAGTATTGTTTTTGAAAATGAGGTTGATAATAGTTGTTGTAAAAATTTAATTGATGTTGCTTTTAGGTCGTTTGAACTTATGGGAAAGGAACTTTCAAAATATGAGATTGATGGTAGTGATTATTTAATTAAAATTAAGAGTAAAAAGGTTTCTTTATTAGATATGAGTAAAATTGATGAATTTTATGAATTAGGTTATAGACAGACTAAAAGATTTTTAAAAGAAAATAAATTAAAATTATTGTAATAAGTAAAAAAAACAGGATGCCGGTCCTGTTCTTTTTTATGAAGTTAATATTAAAAATTGCTTTCTTTTGCTATTTGTAGTATACTACATTTTTTATTATATGTCAAATCTTACAAAAAATAACTTTTTTGAATCCTTTTTAATTTTTAATAATTTTTTCATCATTTTTAATATTATTTTCTAAATTTTCATTATCCAATGCTTTTTTTTCATTTTTTTGTCTTAACAAATTATCTTTAGCAACAGTCATAAGTAATTTTATTCTGTTAGCTTGATTTGTTTCACTAGCACCAGGGTCATAATCAACAGGAGAAATATTTGCATCAGGGTATTTTTGTCTAATTGTTTTAATAACCCCTTTACCAACGACATGGTTAGGTAAACAAGCAAAAGGTTGTACACAAATAATGTTTGGAATGTCATTTTCCATATATTCAATCATTTCTGCTGTTAAGAACCAACCTTCTCCAGTCTGATTTCCAATAGATAGGACATCTTTTACTTTATCTTCTAAGTGCCAAATGTTACAAGGTTGTAAATATCCTTTTTTAGAACTTGCTAATGCTAGTTTTACGTCTTTTTCTAAAATGTCAATTAACTTTATAGCAATTTTACTTATTTTTGCAGATGTTTTATTTGTATTTAATAAATTGTTAAATGTAATTTTATGTGTTGCCATAAATTTAACAAATCCCATGAAATCTGGTAAAATTACTTCAGCTCCTTCTTTTTCTAGCATGTCGGCTGCAAAGTTGTTTCCAAATGGATGATATTTTATTAATACTTCTCCAACTATTCCAACTTTTGGTTTTTTAATGCTTGTGTTTAACTCTATTTTTTCAAAATCATTAACAATGTTATATATGCTTTGTTTAAATTGTTTATTTGTTGAATTTTGAACATTTTTTTTGCATTTTGTTAGCCATTCATCAAATAATTTTTGTGTTTCACCTTTGTTTACTTCATAGACACGGTTTTTGGTTAACATTTTTTGTAGTAAATCAGCATATATAACGCATTTTATCATTCTTTCAATCATTTTTGGTGTTAGCTTGAATCCTGGCATTTTTTCCATACCAACAACATTAAATGATATTACTGGAATATTGCTAAATCCTGCGTCTTTAAGGGCCTTTCTGATAAATCCAATGTAATTTGTAGCTCTACATCCTCCACCTGTTTGAGACATTATTAAAGCTGTTTTATTTAAGTCATATTTGCCGGATTCTAGGGCTTCAATCATTTGTCCTGTAACTAATATAGATGGATAACAAGCGTCGTTATTTACATATTTTAAACCTGTTTCAACAGTATGATTTGTACATTTTCTTAATAATTCAAGTTTGTATCCAGATGCTTGCATTGCTGATTCTAATAATTCAAAATGTATTGGAGCCATTTGTGGACATAGAATTGTGTAATCTTTTCTCATTTCTTTTGTAAAGATTTTTTTCTTTATTCCGTAGTCTCCAGAAGCTTTTTCATCTTGTTTTTTAGAGATTCTTTTATTCATACTTGCAAGTAATGAACGAATACGAATTCTTACAGCTCCTAGATTGTTTACTTCATCGATTTTTATTAATGTGTACATTTTATCATAGCTTGATAATATTTCTTCAACTTGGTCTGTTGTAACAGCATCAACACCACAACCAAATGAATTTAATTGTACTAATTCAAGGTTATCATGTTTTCCAACAAAATCTGCTGCTGCATATAATCTTGCGTGGAATACCCATTGGTCAACAACTCTTATTGGTCTTTTGGCTTCTGTTTTATCACATACACTGTCTTCTGTTAAAACACATAAACCAAGAGATGTTATTAAAGTATCTATTCCATGGTTTATTTCTGGGTCAATATGGTAAGGTCTTCCTGCTAGAACAATTCCTCTTAAATTGTTTTCCTCAATATATCTAACTGTTTCAGTTCCTTTATCTCTAATATCTTTTTTGCATTTTTGATATTCTGCTTCAGCTTTTTCTGCTGCTTCTTGTAATTCTTTTTTTGTAAAATTGTATTCCTTAAATTCATCTAATTCCAACATTTTTTTAACTAAGTTTTTACTGTCAAAAGGTAGAAATGGATTCATGAATTTTATATTGTTTGTTTTTAAATCTTCAACATTATTTTTTAATACTTCAGAATATGATATTACAATTGGGCAATTGTAGTGATTATCAGCTTTTTCATATTCTTTTCTTGAATATGGCATACAAGGATAGAATATTGTTTTAATTCCTTTTTCAATTAAGTTTTCTATATGACCATGAGAAATTTTTGCAGGATAGCAAACTGATTCTGATGGCATTGATTCCATTCCTTTTTCATAGGTTTTTCTGGTACTTTTGTCAGAAATAATTACTCTGAATCCTAAATTTGTTAGGAAAGTAAACCAAAATGGATAATCTTCATACATATTTAAAACTCTAGGAATTCCTATTGTTCCTCTTGTTGCATATTGTTCTTCTAAAGGTTTGTAGTCAAATATTCTTTGATATTTATATTGTACTAAATTTGGCAAATTTTTCTTACTTGTAGTTACTCCAGCACCTTTTTCACAACGGTTTCCTGATACATGTATTGCTCCATTGCTAAATTTATTAATTGTTAATTTACAATGATTTTCGCAGTTGTTACATCTTGTATGTGTTACTTTTATTTCTAATTTATCTAGTTCATCTGTTTTTAAGATTGTGGATGTATATTCCATATCTAGGTTTGATTCATATTGTTCTTTAGAAAGTAAAGCCATTCCATATGCACCCATTAATCCAGAAATATCAGGTCTTACAACATTTTTACCAACAATTTTTTCAAATGCTCGTAAAACAGCGTCATTATAGAATGTTCCTCCTTGTACAACTATGTGGTCTCCTAAAGTTGCTGTATCCCTAACTTTCATAACTTTTTGAATAGCATTTTTAATTACAGAATATGAAAGTCCACTTGAAATATCTCCAACTGTGTAGCCTTCTTTTTGAGCCTGTTTAATTTTTGAATTCATGAATACTGTACATCTTGAGCCTAAATCTACAGGGCGTTTTGCGTGAATTGCTTCTTTTACGAATTCAGATATTTCTAAATTTAAGCTTTTTGCAAATGTTTCTATAAATGAACCACATCCAGAAGAACAAGCTTCGTTTAACATGATATTATCAATTGCACCATTTTTCATTTTTATGTATTTCATGTCTTGACCACCAATGTCAATAATTGCTGTAACGTCTGGTTCAAATTGTTTTGCAGCGGTATAGTGAGCAATAGTTTCTATTTCGTTTAGATCAACATTTAAAGCTGTTTGGATTAATTTTTCACCATATCCTGTAACACCACTATATCTTAAAGTTGCTTTTTCAGGTAAAATATCATATAGTTTTTTTAACATATTCATTACACTTTTTAATGGATTACCTTCATTGCTTCCATATAAAGAGTATAATAAGTTACCATCTTTATCAATTAAAACTAATTTTGTTGTTGTTGAACCTGCATCGATTCCAAGGTAGCAATCTCCTTCATATGTTGAAATATCCTTCTTTTCAACTTTTGCTTTGTCATGTCTTTTTTTGAATTCTTCATAATCTTTTTCATCTTTAAATAAAGGTTCTAAAGGGTGTGTTGTGTTATCATGAGAATTTCTTAAATTTTCTATTTTTTGTTTTAATTCTTCAGCTGAAATAGGTTCTGTATTTAGGGAATCAAGTGCTGCACCTTTTGCTACTAAAAGGTGTGCTTCTTCTGGTACAATAACTTCTTCTGGTTTTAAATTAAGTGTTTCAATAAATCTTTTTCTTAATTCAGATAGATAATTTAAAGGACCGCCTAAGAATGCAACGTTTCCTCTAATAGGTCTACCACATGCTAATCCGCTTATTGTTTGATTAACAACGGCTTGAAATATTGAAGCTGCAATATCTTCTTTTGCTGCACCTTCATTTATTAATGGTTGTACATCAGTCTTTGCAAAAACTCCACATCTTGAAGCGATTGGATAAATTGTTTGATAATTTTTTGCGAGTTCATTTAGTCCAGCTGTGTCTGTGTGTAAAAGTGATGCCATTTGGTCTAAAAATGCACCTGTACCACCAGCACATGTACCATTCATTCTTTGTTCAATAGATTTATCAAAATAAATTATTTTAGCATCTTCTCCACCAAGTTCAATTACTACGTCTGTTTGAGGAATGTATTTTTCAACAGATCTTTTGCAAGATACTACTTCCTGAATAAATTCTACACCTAAAAATTTGCTTGCAGACATTGCACCAGAACCAGTTAGAGCTACAGTAAAGCTATTTTCTGGATACATTTTTGCTAAGTTTTCTAATACATTACATACAGTGTTTTTTGTATCAGAAAAATGCCTTTGATAGTCTTTGTAGATTGTGTTTTGTTCCTCATCCATAACTACTATTTTTACAGTAGTTGAACCAACATCTAATCCAACATGTAATATTTTATTCATAATTTTAACTCCTTTTTAAAATGCTATTAGGGAATAGCCCTATTAACGATTTTTATATACTCACATTTTATACGCAAAATCACTTTTTGTCAAATGGAAAATGCTGGAATTAATCTTGCAAAACATTGAAGTTGATGGCATTTATAAAACTAATTTTACATAAAAAAATTTAAACTTGTTTATTACTAAAGTTATAAAAATTTTTTAAAGCAAAAGTTCTATTTTGGACAAGAAAATAATATTTATGAATAAATAGATTTTAAGAGAAAAAATTACTGCAATTAACTCAAAAATATCTATTAAAAGTATATTTTAATATGGAAGGAATGTTGATTTTATGAAAAACAAAAAAATTATTATATCATTTATTGTGCTTGTTATTGTAATTTTTCTTGTTGGATATTTTGCAATAAAATATGTAAAAGAAAAGAAAAATAACGATTTGGGTGGAGAGTATACTCCAGCTGAAGAAATTTCAGAGGAACAGACAAGAGAGACTATTGTAAGCTTATATTTTCCTGACAAAGAAACTAATTTATTAAAACCAGAAGCAAGACTGATTGGAGTTAAGGATGTTTTGACTTCTCCGTATAATACATTGGTTGAATTACTGATATCTGGTCCTAAGAATGAAAAATTAATTGGAATTTTTCCTGAAAATACAAAATTGTTAAATTCTAGTATAGAAGGGGATTGTTTGACATTGGATTTTTCTAGTGAGTTTTTGAATTATAATAAAAATGATGAAAAGGTAAAAGATAATTTAATTAATTCTATTGTTAATACTGTAACTGAATTAACAGAGGTAAATCAAGTTAAAATACTAATTAATGGTCAAGTGAGTGATGAATTTAAGGATACATATGTAAGAAAATAATTGTGGCTAATGAGTATAAAATTGATGTGATTTTGTTATGAAAAAAGAAAAATTAATTTTATACTAGTTGAAATGTCGAATTTTGCGATGAAAAAATGTTGCAAGAAAAATGATAAATGAAAAATCATCTATAGAAAAAATAATAGAGATAACTGGATTAAATAAAGAAGAAATTGAAAAATTAAAATAAATAAGTATGAGGACTTTTTTCTCATACTTTTTATTTCAGAATTTTATATAGTTTTATATATTTAGTAAATTGACCAAAATTTCTTAGAAATGTTTCAACCTCATTTAAAGATTTTATAGTATTTTTTTTGCATGTTTTAAAATTTAATTTTTTCTTTTTGTGAGGAGGTGGAGGAGGTTTTTTTTCTCCTCTATATTCATTTTTTTGGTAATAATTATTATATGTATTATTTAAATTTTTTTCTTGTAATAAATTGTTATTTTCTACTCTATATAATCTAGGCATAATAAAATCACTCCTAATTTGCAAAAATAGTTAGATTATTATATAATATTCAAATAAAGAATAATTGTGAGAAAATTTTTTTATATATGGAAGGAAATAAAATATCATGGATATAAGTTTAGAAAAAAATGAGAGAATAGATGATTTACAATGTAATGATTTAAAAATTATTCAAAATAAAGATGGATTTTGTTTTGGAATAGATAGTGTCTTACTTTCTGATTTTGCTAAAAATATAAGAAATAATTCTGTAGTTTTAGATTTAGGAACAGGAACTGGGATTATTCCGATATTATTGTGCGGAAAAACAAAATTAAAAAAAATTGTAGGAGTAGAAGTTCAAGAAGAAGTTGCTGATATGGCAAAGAGGAGTGCTAAATTAAATAATTTGGAGGATAAATTTGAGATAATTAATAAAAATATATTAGAATTGAAAAGTATTTATGATGCAAATTCTTTTGATGTTATTGTAACAAATCCACCGTATAAAAAAATAAATACTGGAATAAAAAATGAAAATGAAAAAAAATTAATTTCAAGACATGAAATTTTGGCGAATTTAGAGGATTTTATAAGTGTATCAAGTAGATTATTGAAAGATAAAGGGGAATTCTATATGGTCCATAGACCAGAAAGATTATCTGATATATTTTTTTATATGAGAAAATATAAAATAGAACCTAAAGAAATTAGAATGGTTTATTCAAATAAAAATGTTGCACCTAAAATGGTTTTAATTAAAGGTGTAAAAAATGGAAATGTATTTTTAAAATTTAGAGAAAATTTATATATTTATGATGAGACTGGAAAGTATACTGAAGAAATATATAAAATTTATGGAAAATAAAAAAATAATTTAATAAAAAATAAATAAAATAATAAAAAATAATAAATAATAATAAATAATTTAATAAAAAGGAATGATAAAAAATGAATTATGGAATTTTATATGTTGTAGCAACACCGATAGGGAATTTAGAAGATATAACTTTAAGAGCTTTAAAAATATTAAAAGAAGTAGATTTAATTGCAGCAGAAGATACTAGACATACATTAAAATTATTAAATCACTTTGAAATATCAAAGCCATTAATTAGTTATTATAGGCACAATGAAGATACAAAATCAGATGTTTTGTTAGAAAAATTAAAAAGTGGAAAAAATATTGCATTAGTTTCGGATGCAGGGACACCTGGAATTTGTGATCCCCGGAGCAGAGATAATCGGTAAATGTATAGAAGAAAATATAAATGTAATACCAATACCAGGTGCATGTGCTATGATTAATTCTTTGATTTGTTCAGGAATTGACACGAAAGAATTTTCTTTTTTAGGATTTTTACCATTAAATAAAAAACTTAGAAGAAAT
Organism: Clostridium sp. CAG:575; assembly: GCA_000435535.1. Taxonomy (GTDB): domain Bacteria; phylum Bacillota; class Clostridia; order TANB77; family CAG-508; genus CAG-269. The sequence goes on from FR884460.1 coordinate 7,818, forward strand.
AAATTAGAAGAAATAAAAAAAATTAATAAAACAGCTATAATTTATGAAGCTCCACATAAATTAGATACAACATTAAAAGATTTACAACAAATTTTAGATAATGATAGAAAAATTGTTATAGCAAGAGAAATTACAAAGATTCATGAAGAATTTATAAGAGGAAAAAATATAGATGATTTAATTGAAAAGTCAAAAGACATAAAGGGAGAAATTGTTATTTTAATAGAAGGAAATAAAAATATTGAACAAGATAATAATTTATTGGAAATGTCTTTAGAAGATCATTATAATTATTATGAAGAACAAGGTCTTGAAAAAAAAGAGATTGTAAAGAGAATTGCTAAAGATAGAAAAGTAAATAAAAATGAAATTTATCAGTACTTTATTAAATAGAGTTGTATAAATTTAATTAAATTTTAAAATTGATATAAATAAAAAAGCTCATAATCTATTTAAGATATGAGTTTTTTACTTTTTTATAAAGTTTTTTTATTTATTCTTGTTTTTATCTTTATCTTGTAAATCATTTAATCCTTTTGAGCATTTATCACATACTAATTTACCTTTATATTCTACTAAATTTTCAGTGCTTCCACAAAAAATACAATTTGGTTCAAATTTTTTTAGAATTATAGAACTGTTATCTACATATATTTCAATAGGATCTTTTTCGACAATATTAAATTGATTTCTTATTTCTATAGGAATTACAACTCGTCCTAATTCATCAACTCTTCTAATAATACCAGTAGCTTTCATGTTTATCCTCCTTAATGTTACTTTTTACAACCCATTATTTTGAATGTTATCAATAATATATCACAAATATTGTGTAAGGTCAATTAAAAGTAATAAAAAAATTGTCAGTATCATAAATTTACATAGGTGGTAATTAGTATGTTAAATATAGTTTGGCCAATTTTTTTAATATTATCTGTTTTTTATGCAATTTTATCTGGAAATTTAAATACTTTAAATCAATCAATTTTTGAAAGTACAAATACAGCAATTCAGTTGAGTATTACTTTACTTGGGACGATGTGTTTATGGAGTGGAATTATGAAGATAGCAAGTGAAACATCTGCAATAAATAAAATAACTGATTTTTTAGGTCCATTTATGAAATTTCTTTTTCCAAAAATAAAAAAAGGTGATAGAATTTATCAAGAAATCTCTATGAATATGGTTGCTAATATTTTGGGATTAGGTAATGCTGCTACTCCATTGCGGAATTAAGGCTATGAATTCTATGCAAAAAGAAAATAAAAATAAAAATGTTTTAACAAATGAAATGGCAATTTTTATTGTTTTGAATACTGCTTCAATACAAATTATACCGACTACTGTTATTGCAATAAGAAATTCATTAGGTTCACAAAATCCAACAGCTATTATATTTCCGGTATGGGTTGCAACTATATGTGCAGCAATTGCTGGAATTATAGTTACTAAAATTTTTATAAAACTTGGAAAATAAAAAAATAAATAAAAAAATAAATA
>FR884461.1 GCA_000435535.1 Clostridium sp. CAG:575
AAAAAATGATATTGAATATAAATTTAAAACTATATACAATTATAATAAGGTTAATTATCAATTAATTTAAATAGAGTTTTTAAAAGATAAAAATAACTTTATTTAATATAGAGAAAGGATAGGGATTTTCGATGAGGGAAACAATTAAAAAAATTATGGCAGTTTTTGCAATTATGATGTTAATGTTAAATAGTTCTGCTATGGTGCTTATTTCAGCAGCAGTTGATGCTATAGAAAACATTATAGATGAAAGCAAAATAAATGGAATCTATGAAATCAACTTAGAGAAGTATGTAAATTATAAGATGCAAGATGTGGAAAAAGGAGCTGGAGTTTTACTACAATATAATTTAAAAACGGGAATTGAATATACTGATGGACAAGAATCTAAGCCGTTGAATTCAACAGGTGTTCTTTTAAAATTTCCAAAAATAGAAGATAGCTATCCTGAAAAAGTAGAAGTAGAAGCTATATCTACAAAGGCAACAAATGGAAGTGATGAAGCAAAGGATTGGACATATGTATATGATGAGGAAAATGGAGAAATAAGAATTGGAGCATTTAATCAAGAAAATGATAACGGGGAGATCTATAATCAATATGAAGATGGTGCAAGGGATGAATATAGAGTTATTTGCTATTATGGAGAAGGTACATATGTTGATGATAATACAAATAGAAAATTAGAAGTAACAGGAATTCTACAACTTAATATAAAAAATAATGATGAAGAAATAAAAAAGAAAACAGAGATAAAAAAAGAAGATATAGTTAAAGAAAATATATCTGGTCTAATATCAACAGAAGTAAATACAAGTGATATATATAACGGATTTATAAAATCAAATGCTAATAATAATACAGATTATAAGACAAATTATACAGAAAATTTAAAAATAAATGTAAGTTATAAAGACAATTATGACGAAGCAATAATCAAAACGAATAATTATGTAGTTAAGACAGAAGAAAAAAATAAGATAAAAAATGAAGTAGAAGAAGAAACAAAAGATATAATATATACAAAAAGTGAAATTAATAAAAATGAAATACTAAATAAATTAGGTGCAAATGGATATTTAAAACTATACGACCAAGATGATGAATTATTAGGAGAGGTAAATAAAGATACAGAAGTAAATGAAAATGGAATAATAGAGTTTCAATATGAAAAAGAAGTAACAAATTTGAAAATTGTTATAAGTAGACCAGAGCAATTTGGAAATATAGAGATAAAAAATGAAAGACAAATAAAAGAAAATTTAAGAGAAGAAAATGTAAATAAAATTCAAGTTAAAAATAATATTAGTTTGTTAAAAAATGAAAAAGAAACTATAAAGAAAATAAATGAGGAAACACAACAAGAGGAAGAGATAGAAAGAGAATATCAAAAGGAAATTTATAGTTTTGAAAGTGTAAATTTTGAAAAAATAAAAAATTCAGAAACAAAAATGGATGTATCAGTTGATAAAACAGATTGGACAAATAATGTACAAAATGATGTTACATTTACAGCTACACTTGTAACAAATGATATAAAATATAGTTTATTTAAAAATCCTACTATAACACTAAAAATGCCAAGTGAAGTGGAAAAAGTTATTTTAGGTGATGTGTCAGTATTATATGATGAAAACTTACAAATAGCTAATACGGAAGTTATTGAAGAAGATGGTTGTAAAGTTATAAAGATTTCATTAAATGGAGAACAAAGTCAGTATACAATAGATTCTTTGGTTAATGGTGCAAATGTTATTATTCCAGCTACTGTTATAGTAAAAAAGGATGTTTCTTCAGTAGATACACAGGTAAAAATAAATTATGAAAATGAGAAGGATTTATCTAATAATGAATTAGTAACAGATGTTCATATTTATTCTATTTTTAATCAATTAGATGTGAATAATTCTAAGGAAGTAAGTATTGAAAACGAATCAAGTACATCTAATTTTGAAAACAATAAAAATATAGTAGAAGAAAGAGATTTATCAAAAGATGATATAGAATTGAATGTTAAAGCTTATGTTGGAAGTAAAGAAATATCTAATGGAGATGTAGTTTATGAAGAGCAAATTATAAAATATGAAATAAATGTAATTAATAAAACTAATGAAAGACTTAATGGAATTAGTGTTTTGGGTAAAGTGCCAGATGGAACTGTATATGGTTCTGTTGATATCGGAACATATTGGGAAGGAAAATATGATTATGTAAAAGATGAAGAATTAAAAGAATATAATTTGGAAATAAATTCTTTAGAAGCAAACCAAAGTCTTACTAAGTTTTATGAAGTTATAGTAAATGATTTAGATGATAATGAAAAAGTAAAAGATATTATTAATGAAGTAGAAGTAAAATCTAAAGACAAAGTAATTTGTAGTAAAGAAATAAAAAATACAGTAAAAAATGCAGAAATGGTGTCATATTTAAAATCATATATTGGTAGAGATGAAAAAAATTCATTACATTATTGGCTATATGTTAAAAATTTAAGTGATAAAACATTGAAGAATGTGAAAGTGGAAACAGATGAATTTCCTAAGGAATTAATTTTTAAGAAGAGTGAATTAACCAATATGGCTTCAACAGATAATTTTGGTAGTTTTAAAGATAATAAATATACAGCTGAAATTGAAAGTATAAATCCTGGAGAATATGTTTGTATAAGAATACTTGTAAATGTTGGGAATTTTGATGATAATATAAATGAATTTGAGGAAAAATTATCTTTTAAAGCTAATTCAGTATATATTTCTAATGAAAATAGAAGAATGGTTTATCCAGAATATGTTACTGTTGTACAAACTTTAGACAAAGAAGGGGAAAAGGTAGAGCCAGATACAGAATTAACATATAAAGTATCAATAAAAAATGAATCTAAAATAAGAACACAGATTAATATTTTAGATTATTTACCAAAAGGAGTAAAAGGACAGAAAGCAACTTTTCAAAAGTGGATTTTTCCAAATGATGATTTAGTAACAACATATGATTTGGAACAAGAAGCTAATAAAGAGTATGAAAGAGAAGAAACTACTATTAATATAGGTAATACTATATTAGATAGTTCAGGAAATCCATTAGGAGATATTTATTATCAACAGCTATTTATACCAGCGGGAAGAACTTTGGATATTGTATTTACAGCTAAAACTATGGATGTAAGTGAACCAACAGTTGCATCAAATTATATGACAGTTAGTGGTGAGTATATACATACAAAAGTTTCAAATACGGTCAGTTGTACAATAGTGCCTAAAGGATGGGTTGACCCAGATCCAGATAATCCAGATCCAGATAACCCAAATCCAGATAATCCGGATCCAGATAATCCAGATCCAGATAACCCAGATCCAGATGACCCAGATCCAGATAATCCAAATTCAGATAGATATAGTATAAGCGGTGAGGTATGGTTTGATAAAGATGAAAATGGAATTAGGGACAGAGAAAGTAATATGAGTGGTATTACTGTAAAAATTTATAATGCTGATAATAATGTAATTTTGAAAGATAAAAATGATGAAGCTAGAGTGTTATCGACAGATGCAGATGGAAATTATAAATTTACAGATCTTACGAATGGAAGATATTTAGTTTTATTTGAATTTGATACTGACAACTATGATGTTACTCAATATAAAGTTTCGGGTGTAGATGATTCAATAAATTCAGATGTTGTTTTGAAAAATGTTTCAATTGATGGAATTGAGAAAAAAGTTGCAATAACTGATATTATTACGATTAATTCATCAAATGTTACTAATATTGATATGGGATTAATTTATAAAGCCAAATTTGATTTAAGATTAGATAAATATGTAAGTAAAATAAAAGTTATGAATTCTAATGGAACAAAAGAATATAATTATGATGAGGGAAAAATTACTAAGGTAGAGATTGCAGCAAAACAAGTTAATAATACAACTGTAGAGATACAATATAAAATGAAAATAACAAATGAAGGTACAGCGGATGGATATGTTACTGAGATATCTGATTATTTACCAGATGGATTAACTCTAAATGATAGTAATTGGAAAATAAAAAGTAATGGAACAGTTTATACTAATATTTTATCAGGGGCTAAGATTGAAAGTGGAGAGTCTAAAGAAATTTTATTAAATGTTACGAAAAAGCTTACGACTGATACAGTTGGAAAATTTGTTAATTCAGCAGAAATTACTGGAAGTTTAAATACAAAAAATTTAAAAGATATTGATTCAGTAGAAGGAAATAAAGATGTTAACGAGGATGATTATTCTGATGCAACAGTAATAATTTCTATAAAGACTGGATTAGTAAGAAATATTATTTTTACATTTTTTATATGCTTGTTTGTAGGTGTTATTATTTATCTAATTTATTTGAAAAAAGTAAAAATAAAAAATGTTTTTAGAATTTTTATGGTTGTTTTAGTGATGAGTATTTTTATTCAGAGTGCAGCAGTACAGGCATATCTTGATATTACTGGTTGGGTTGATGAAGAAAATCATACATATCCAAGTTGGGATGAAGTAGATGGTGTGCTTGTTAATAGGAATGTAGATTTTATATGTATGGACAATGGTTTAGGAATGTGTCACGAACATCATCATTGGTATCAGCAAAGTACAGAAAAAACGGATGAAACAACAGAAGAAAAAAGTAGAATAGAAGAGTATGTAAAGATTACTAAGGATGATAGTGGAGCTAAATTTACTATAGAAGATGGAAAATATAAGATAGGACCATATAAAATTTCATGGAATTATGCTTCAGAAATAACTATTACTGGTAAATATGTTACAAATGATGGAACAACAATTAAAACACATGATATATCAAGTTCACAAATGTCTATAACTCAAAGTGGAATGTCAGAAGTAATATATTTTATTCTTCCATTACAAACTATAGAAGTAAATAATGTAAATGTGAAAGCTGTTCATAAAGATGGACTTCAAATTACCTACGAACATAAGTGGAGATATGTTTGGTCACCAGTTTCATATGATAATCATACTACTATGACACATGATAATTTACAAAGAATGAAACCTAAAGATGGCTGGGATTCAGAGCCAATTATAGAAAAATATGATACTACTGATAATGTTACAATGGCTACTAAAACATGGTATGGACATTCAAAAATTATAAAGAAAGATAAAGATACAGGAGAAACATTAGAAGGTGTTAAATTTAAAATTGAAGGAGGACCAGCTAATATAACTTCAATTGGTACAACAAATAGTAATGGGGTTATTAATTTTAAAAAATTGCAGCCGGGTGAATATACATTGACAGAGATAGAAGTACCATCAGGATATAATTTGAGTTTACAGCCTAAACCACAGCAAGTTACAATTACTAATGGGGAGACCACAATTGTAAGGATAAAAAATAGATTATATGGCGATTTAAGAATAATAAAAGCAGATCAAGAAACATATGATAAAATGAATGGAGTAGGATTCTTAATTTTTAAAGACGATAGTGACGGAACTAGAAAATATATAAAAAGCTACAAATATAAACAGAAAGAACCTGCAATAGTAACTTGGACGACAGATATTAATAAAGCAAAATGTTTCTATTCAGGAGAAAAAGATTCAGAAGTAGATGGGTATATAACAGGTAATATTTCAAGCTCTAAGGGAACAGTATTATTAAAAAATCTTCCTATTAGAGATGGAAGTTCAACAAAAGTAACATATTATGCTCAAGAGTATAGATTTGATTATGATAAAAATCCAGATTTAATTTATTATAAATTAGATAAATCTAAGGTAATAAGCAAAAAATTAGTAACAAATGCATCAGGAAGAAGCATGGATGATAGTGATAGGACGGAATTATTGCGAAGAGTTACAAAAAACTTTTTAGGAACAGATTACATAAGAAATCAGTTGAAAGATGTACCTTTAGAAGTAATGGGAAATGAGTTATATTTTAGAATTTGTAAAAGTACACCATCATCAGATTTTATAAATTTAGTAAATAAGGAGTTTAGAGGATTTAATCCAAATAATGGATATACTAAAGAAGATATGCAAAGATTGGTTGATTTAATATTTTTTGAAAATAATACTAGAATGTCTACTATAGCTAATAATATTTTTGCAGATGATGAAGCTATTAAACAATATAGTGGTAGGTTATGTTCTATAGTTGATATTAAAGGTGGAAGTGTTCAAACTTCTATGAGTGACTATTTATATGATAGTTTAAAAAGCCAAACAGTATTCTTAATGAAAAATAAGCAATATACAATTGATGTTAGAGGATATGTATGGGAAGATATTCAAGTAAGTAAACAGACAAAAAGAAATGACTTATATAAAAATGATGATGCAGACATTAAAGATTTACCTGCTTCAGATGTTACTGTAAGATTATATGCAGAATTAAATCAAAACGGAGGATTACCAACATTAGTAGCTACTACCGATGAAGATGGAAATTATAAGTTTAAAGGTGCACAATTTGTATTAGATGCAAACGGAAACAAGGTATTAGATGAAAATGGAGATCCTAAAATACAATACAATATAATAATTGAAAATTTACAAAATTATAATATAGAATTTGAATATAATGGATTAAAATACGAATGTGTAAAAACAGAAAAGGAATTATTCCCTAATAAGCAAAATGCTTATGAAATGGAAAATTCATCTAAAGCTAAAGAAAAAGATGAAGATAGAACAAACTTTAATAATTCATATGCTACAATTAAAGGCAAAATAGCTTTAGCAAATAATGTCACTGAGGGACAAGTTTCAAATACAAGTAATGCTGATACAAGTACATTAACATATGAAAGTAAGAAACATGTTTCTACATTAGTACAGAATACAGGCTATAGTGTAGAAAGTGCTAAAGGTAAAGTTACTCCATTTGAGAATGTTTCTATGAAGGCTGATACAAATACAGCAGGATGTAATTTTAAAGATATGTATGATTTACTTCCAAGTGGAGCAAGAGAAATATCAAACATAAACTTAGGATTATATGAAAGAGAACAACCAGATTTAGCAATAGTAACAGATATTGATAATATAAAATTATCAATTAATGGATATGAACATACATATAATTATAGACAAAGACATGTATTAGAAGGTATACCAGATAAGGACTTGAATCCAGGATATGATGCAACAATGGATAGATTTAGAGTATCTGTTAAATATCCTACTACAGGAAATTATAAAGAACTAAGTTATACAAGAGGAGTGTATGATTCGTATATAGCTTATACAAAAGAGAATAGTACAGACGAAAGTCGTTTAAGAATGTTTGTAACATATAGAATTGCTGTAAAGAATGAAAGTAGTCAGTTAATATCAAGAGTAAGCTTAAGAAATTATGCTGATGCTAGATATTCTGAAATTAGAAATTCATATATTTATGGTACAAATAAAGATATAACAACAGAATGGAATAATAATAATAATGAACCAATAACTTACGACAATAAGAGTATTAATATTTGGGAAACACAATTAATTGGACAAGATATACCAGCAGGAGGATGCATGTATGTGTACCTAACATATGAAGTATCAACAGCAACAATTATAGATATGGCAAAATTAAACCCTGATGGAAGATCTAAAGTGGAATTAGCTGAAAATGTAACAGAAATATCATCTTACTCAACATATGATAGTTCAGGAAATGTATATGCAGGAATTGATAAGGATTCAGCACCTAATAATATAGCATATCATAATTCAGAAACATACGAAGATGATACAGATGCAGCACCAGATTTATATCTTACAAGAAAAGCATCAAAACAATTCTCAGGTTTAGTATTTGAAGATGCAACGGATAATAAATTAAAAACTGGAAGCGAGAGATTAGGAAATGGTGTATATGATGAGAATGAAGACCCGGCAGTAAAAAATGTAGAAGTTAAATTAGTTAAGTATAATTCTAATTCAGGTTTAGTTACAAATAATGATGATGTAATAACATTATATAACTTAGATGCCGACGGGAAGGTAGTTCCAACACAAGCACAAACAATTACTGGAGATGGAGGGACATATAACTTTACAGGTTTTATACCAGGAGAGTATTATATAGTTTATACTTATGGAAAATATAAATATATAGATATGAATAAAGAAAATACATCTAGTGATGTACAAAGTGAGGCACAAAGAAAGGCTATAACAACACAAGAATATAAATCTACAATTATAGATGAAAATACATATAGAACATTAATAGATAATGATTATAATAAAATTAAAGATAATAATTTATGGTATTGGTATGAAAATAGTGGTAATTCTGGTAAATCTTCAGCAGTTGATGATAATGACATAAGAACAAAGATAAATGAATATTTAAGTGCAATTACATATGGAAATAAAACAGCGTATGAAGGAGAAAGTTATAATGATAATAATGGAAATAATGTAACTAATGCAAATCACCAACTAATGAAATCTTATACAGGAATTATGGATGTTGCAATTGAAGATAGTAGAGACCAGACGACTGAATATGAGAAGAGTGGAGTTTCAGATGAAGAAAAACGTAATTATCAAATTAAATATGGTTATGACACTAATAGTGGTGGAAATGGTGAAACTTCAGATGAAGTAAAACGTAATTATCAAATTAAATTTGGTATTGTAGAAAGACCTAGACAAAGTTTAAAAGTTACAAAAGATATAGCTAGTGTAAAATTAGCATTAGCTAATGGACAGATTATAGCTGAAGGAAACAAAGAAGATATACAAGCAGGAAATGTAAAATATGTTGTCTATCCAGAGGGAGGACCTTTAAAAATTGAAATTGATAATGAAATCATAGAAGGTGCAGATTTAGATATCAACTATAGAATTAATGTACAGAATTTATCTGAAGTAGATTATGATAATGTAAATTATTATAGATACGGAGCAGGAAAAAATAATGAATATACAACTGACTTAGTAACACTTACCCCTGCTATTGCAGATTATGTTGATGAAAAGTTATCTGTGACTTATGATATAGATAAAAACAATAGGGAATTTAAGTATTATGATGCTACAAATGATACTAAAAATATTTGGCAATTGTTACCGACATCTGGAAAGGAAGATAAGAAACTTGCTGGAATAAATATAAGCGACAGTGTATTTGGACATATAAAAAATAGAAGCAACATAGTAGTTAAGAAAACAACTGATGAAATATTACCAAAAGTTACAAAAACTACAGATAATTATAAAAATTATAATTTATTAGCAAAGAAAAAATTAACAAGTATATCAACAAATACTGATAATACATTTGAAAACTATGTTGAGTTAATAGAGGTATACAATTCAGTAGGAAGATTCTATGGGGTAGATAGTGATAGGGAGCATCCTGATAATAATATTTGGAAATATGAAACACCAGGAAACTTTGATCTTACACAAGAAGAAGAAGGTAAAAAACTAAATATAAATGAATCTGATACAAATTCTGAGATAAATCCATCAAAAGTTACAATTATGCCACCAACAGGAGACAATAAAATTTATTATTATATAATAGGAATAAGCAGCTTAGTAATATTAGTTGGAGGAATAATTATCATAAAGAAAAAAGTTTTATAGTTTGAATAAATTGTAAAAGATAATAATAAAATTCTAATTGAATTGTATATTAGTAATAAAAAAAGAAAAAGTATAGTTTTTAAATTATACTTTTTCTTTTGCTTGATTTTTTTACAAAAATATATTATTATAATAATGCCTAAATTATATGTGCTCATAGCTCAGCAGGATAGAGCAGTCGCCTCCTAAGCGACCGATGGTGGTTCGAGTCTGCCTGGGCACACCAAATTATAAAATTATCTGTAATAATAATTTAAGCTAAAGAATTAAATTCAGAATATATCAATGATATACGGGGGAAAAATTGAAAGATAAAATAGAAAAATTTATTAATACTAGACAATTTCATATGTGTATGATTTTATTTATAATTTTGTTAATAATACTTGGTACACTTGCTTTTTCTTTAAGATATAGTATACATGGTGAAACAAAGTTACCATTTGAATTATCAAAAATAACTGTAATTAGTACAGTAGAGGGAAACAATAATGAAGATACAGAAAATAAATGGAATCTAAATACTTTTCAAAATAATGATATATATTTATATATAAAAAAGAATGATATATATGATGGTGTTGAGGTTTTAGAAAAAGTAACATTAAATAATTTTAAGATTACCAAAGAACCTAAAGTTGGTAGTGTAAAATTATTTAAGCCAGATACAAGGGAAGATACAACATTATTTAAAAATATAGATGATAATATAGCTGATAATATTGAATATATTGGTGATACAGAAGCGAATATGAAACAGATGAAAATATCTAATCAAGGTGGTTTGATTGTTTTTAGAAGTGCTATTTCAGATATAGGAAATTATATTTCTAATGATGATGAGTTAATTAATCATGAACAGTTATTGCAAAAATTAAATATTAATCAAGATAATTTAGAATATTCAATTAATTTTGACATTACTATAAAATTAAAAAATGAAAAAACATATCAAGCTAATATTTCTTTAGATTTACCAGTAGAAAATATTGTTGAAGCTGGGACACAGAGCAAAGAATACACAGATTTAAATGATATTGTTTTTAAAAGAGTGCAAAAAAATACTTGATAAATTCAATAATAAAGTATATAATACGAATGGTATGAAATTTAATCTTTGTATAGAGAGTAATCCAATAGAGACCTATGAACCTTGTCAGGTCCGGAAGGAAGCAGCAATAAGTAGAAAATCTTTATGTGGAGTGCTCTCTATAGAGAGATTGAGTTTCACACCATTTTTAAAATTAAAACAATTATATTAATTATATTTTTAATATAAAGGATGTGAAATTATGGGGTACACAGCTCTTTATAGAAAATTTAGACCGATTACGTTTTCAGAACTTGTTGGTCAAGAACATATAACACGAACATTAAGAAATCAAATAGTAGCAGATAGAGTGGGACATGCATATTTATTTAATGGTGGAAGAGGAACAGGAAAAACATCTTCTGCTAAAATTTTGGCAAGAGCTATCAATTGTTTACATCCAATTGACGGGGAGCCTTGTAATGAGTGTGAAATATGCAAAGCTGCTATAAATGGTTCACTTACAGATATAGTAGAAATGGATGCAGCTTCTAATAATAGTGTAGAAGATATTAGAAGTATTAGAGAAGAGGTAAATTTTTTACCAACAAAAGCAAAATATAGAGTTTATATTATAGATGAGGTGCATATGCTATCACCAGGGGCTTTTAATGCTTTGTTAAAAACATTGGAAGAGCCACCAGAACATGTAAAATTTATATTGGCAACTACTGAGCCACAAAAGCTTCCAGCAACAATTCTTTCAAGATGTCAAAGATTTGACTTTAAGAGAATATCAAATGAGGATATTATTAAAAGGTTGAAAATTGTTTGTGAAGAAAGTAATATTGAAATAACAGAAGGGGCTTTAAATATTATTTCTGTTTTAGCAGAAGGAGCAATGAGAGATGCTTTATCTATTTTAGAGAGATGCATTCAAGATGGAGAAAATAAGATAGATGAAGATAAAATTAAGGATTTAGTTGGAATTCCAAAAATAACATATGTGCACAATATTATAGATGCAATTGTAGAATATAATATTGATAATGCGTTAGAAGCAATGGATGCTGTTATAAATGAAGGTAAGGACTTAGATAATTTCCTTTGGGAAATGATAAAATATGTTAAAGATGTTTTAGTTTATAAATCTTCTAAAAAAGCTGATTTATATAGTGAGGAAGAAACAGAAAAAATAAAGAGTCTTTCAGAAAAAGCTTCAAAAGATAAGCTTGTTTATCTTATATATGAATTATCAAACTTAGAAAATGATATGAAATGGTCTACTCAAAAGACTATAATGTTTCAAGCTGGAATGATTAAGCTATGTAGTAAAGAGGTTGGAACAAGTGGAACTTTAGAAGAAAGAATAGAAAAAATTGAAAATTATTTGAAGTCTGGCAAAATACAAGTAGCAACTCAGAACTTTGGTACACAAGGTACCCAAAATTTACAAGGTGCTTATCAGGCTGTACCAATGGGAAATGTAAGTGGTCAACGAATACAACAAAACGGAATAACTCAGCCACAAATTGGTGCTGATAGACCACAAAGTCAAATGGCAAATAATAGTAGAACAAGGAATAATATTAGAGCTACGACTTCATATTCAAGTGATTTATCAAAAAGTTGGCCTAAAATAGTAAATGATTTAAAACAAAATGGTAGAATTGTTTTGTATACTAATTTATTAGATACAAGAGCCGAAGAAATAAATGATATGACTGTTGGAATTAAATTCCCTAAAGGTATAACTGCATTTGGAAAAACAATTTTGGAAAAACAAGAAAATATTAAAGAAATATCAACTTTAGTTTCTATGGCTTGTGGTAAACCAATGAATATTAAATATATACCAGAGAATCAAAATAATATGGTTCAACATAATCCACAAGATGATATTGCAAAATTGGCAAATGAATCAGACATACCATTTAATGTTATAGAATAAAATATATTTGTATTATAGAAAGGATGATTAAAATGTCAAAAAGAGGAGGATTCCCAGGAGGAATGGGAGGATTTGGTGGAATGAACATCAATAATTTAATGAAAGAAGCAAAGAAAATGCAAGCTGAAATGCAAAAATCACAAGAAGAATTAGCGTCAAAAGAATTTGATGCAACTGCTGGTGGTGGAGCTATTAGTGTAAAAGTAACAGGAGAAAAAGTTATTAAGGAAATAAAAATTAAACCAGATGTAGTAGACCCAGATGATGTAGAAATGTTAGAAGATTTAATTTTAACATGTGTAAATGAAGCTTTAAGAAAAGTAGATTCAGCACAAAGTCAAGAACTAGGAAAATTTAATATTCCTGGATTAATGTAGTAAGGAGAAGACAATGTCATTATATGCACCATCAATTGAAAAATTAATTGAAAGTTTTGAAAAATTACCAAGTATTGGACATAAAACAGCTGCTAGACTTGCATTTTATATTTTAAATTGTTCAGAGCAAGAAACAAATGAATTTATTAGTTCAATTGTGGAAGCAAAGAAAAATTTAAAATATTGTAGTAAATGTTATAATATTTCAGATACAGACCCATGTCCAATATGTTCTAGTCCTAAAAGGGATCAATCTTCTATTTGTGTAGTAGAGGATGTAAGAGATGTTGTGGCTATGGAAAAAACACATGAGTTTAAAGGAGTATATCATGTATTACATGGTTCAATATCTCCAATGAATGGGGTAGGGCCAGATGATATAAAAATAAAAGAATTACTTGCACGTCTTATGGATGGTCAAGTAAAAGAAGTTATTTTAGCTACAAACCCAAGAGTGGAAGGCGAAGCAACAGCAATGTATTTATCAAAACTAATAAAACCATTGGGAATTAAGGTAACGAGAATAGCTCATGGAATTCCTGTTGGTGGAGATTTAGAATATACAGACGAAATAACATTGACTAAGGCACTAGAAGGAAGAAGAGAAATTTAAGTCTGTTGTAATTGACTGACAATATTTATAAAAAGCACATATAATAATATAGTGAGGTATATTATTATATGTGTTTTTCTGATTTATCTAGTTGTAATTTAATAGGGTTAGCAAGTAGCTTGGCTATAGGAATAGGTCAAAATCTTTCTGCCGATGAAACTGCAACATTGGCAGCTTTTTCTACGGCTTTTGCGGATAATTTGGCAATTATTGCTTTGCAGAAAGCAAAGGAAAATGAAGATGAAAACTGTAACTAGTCAAAGATAAAAATAACTATAGTAAATTTAAATAAATTATGTTATACTAATATTAGTTAATAATAATGGAGGAGAATATGATAGATTTTACAGATGCTATAGAAGTATTTAATAATTTTAAAGGTTCAGAAAAAAAGAAAACATTAATTTATAATAGTAAAAAATATTTAGTTAAGTTTCCAGATCCAATAAGAGAGAAAAATAAGAATATATCATATATTAATAATGCGTTTTCCGAATATATAGGAAGTAATGTATTTAAAATAACAGGATTTAAAACACAAAATACTATTTTAGGAAAGTATGAATATAATGGAAAGGAAAAAATAGTATGTGCTTGTGAAGATTTTACAGATAATGAAAATATCTTATATGAGTTTGAAAATTTAGCTTTGAGTACAAATCCGGACAAAAAGATAGAGACAGAACTAAAAGATATAATGGATGTTATAGAAGAAAATAAAATGATTAATTCTGTAGAAACTAAAGAAAAATTTTGGAATATGTTCATAATAGATAGTTTAATCGGAAATACTGATAGACACAATGAAAATTGGGGATTTCTATTAAATAAAAATACGGGAAAAGTAGAATTTGCTCCAATTTATGATTGTGGGTCATGTTTAAATCCAATGCTTGAAGATGAAGAAATAGAAAGAATAACTGATACGGAATTAAAGAATTTAGCAATAAATTGTTATTCATGTTTAAAATATAATGGAAAGAAAATTAATTATATGACATATTTAAAACAAATGCAAAATGAAGAATGTAATTGTGCTATAAAGAGATTATTTTCTAGTATTAATATAGAAGAAATAAAAAAAATGATTGATGGTATAGAGTGCATGACCGAAGTAAGAAAAGATTTTTACAAGAAAATTTTAGAATATAGATATGAAATTTTGAAAACTATATACAGGGATTTAAAATAAGATTAAATTTTTTAAGTATGCTTATATATTCTGTGGGACAAGATGTCCCACAGAAATTAAAAACTAAATTATATACAAATTTTACATATATCTTCAGTAGAATGTTTTTTTGCTAATATATTTGTATTTTGTTTCATTTTTTCCAGTTTTTCAGGATTATCTAATAAATCTTTTAATACATCATATGTAGAAGAATTTTTTCTTAGCCAAATTCCTGTGCCATTTTCTTCTAAAAATTCTGCATTTTCTTCTTCTTGACCTGGTATAGGATTTATTATTACCATTGGTAAGTTAGAAGCTAAACTTTCAGATGTCGTTAATCCACCTGGTTTAGAAATTACTAAATTAGAAACCGCCATAAGCTCTGGAACTTGATTTGTATAATCTAAAACTTTTATAGTAGTTGATTTATTATTTTCAGATACTATTTTTTCAAATTCTGCTTTCATTTTTTCATTTTTTCCACTGATAGCGATTATTTGTATGTTAGAAAAATTCTTGGCTAGACATTCAAAAACTTCAACAGTTTTTGCTTTTCCTAGACCGAATTCGCCTCCACCGAAAAATAAAATTGTTTTTTTGGCTGGTACAAAATTAAAACTATTCAAGATTTTTTGTTTTTCTTCATTAGAATAGTTTTTTAAAAATCTTGATGAAATCGGAATTCCAGTTGCAAATATTTTTTCTTCAGGTATATTTTTTGACATTAAATATTCTTTCATTTTATTATGTGCAACAAAAAAATAATCGGTGTAATCAGAACCAACTAACCATTGATCATGAGGTGAAAAATCAGTCATAATAGTAGCAATTTTAGCTGTAATTTTTTCTTTCCTTTTTAAATAGCTACACATTTGACTTCCAAAAGGGTGAGTAGAAATTATAATGTCTGGCTTTTCTTCTCTTAATAATTTTAATAATTTTATTGCAAAAATTTTATTTGACCTTGAAGAAATATGTGCCAAAGGACCTTTTTGAGAATCATTATATATTTTTCCCCATGCCCATGGCAATTTTTTTGCCATTTCACGGTAAGCTGTAGTTGTGATTATTTCGATAGGTTTATTTACGTATTTCATGCAATCTATCATTTTTGTTTCACAATCTTTATAATTTGTATCAATGCATTCTTTTATTGATTTTGCAGCATTAAGATGTCCTCCACCATAAGAAGCATAAAATATTAAAATTTTTTTCATAGACTTAACTCCTTTTTTATACAAAATAATAATCTATAAATGTAATATTTATAAATTAATTATTAATTTTTTAAAATTAAATAAAAATATGTAATTTTATTGAGTCTATTTTATCATCTAATATAAAAAATGTAAATAACAGGTATATTTTTTAAAATTTTACTCAAAATAAAGTTGATAATAAAAAGTAACATAATTTAATTTGTATTGATATATAAATGCGAAAATATGGTATTAAATAAAAAAAGTATATTTTTCAATTTATATTATTAAAAGAGAAAGGAAAATGGTAAATGAAAAAAATTTTAAAAGTTTTTTCAATAATGTTTTTACTGGTATTATCCACAATTTGTGTTTTTTTTGTGGATAATGGAAATGTAAATAATGTTAGTATTGCAAAGTCGACAAATACTTCTGATATACAATTAATGGCAAGAGCAATAAATGGTGAGGCAAGAGGGGAACCATATGAAGGACAAGTTGCAGTTGGTGCTGTTATTTTAAATCGTGTTAAGGATTCAAGGTTTCCAAATTCAATATCTGGAGTAATTTATGAACCAGGAGCTTTTACGGCTGTATCAGATGGACAAATAAATGCAGCATTAAGCGAAGGTTCAACAGTATATAAAGCTGCACAAGACGCACTGAATGGCTGGGATCCAACAGGAGGCTGTGTTTATTATTTTAATCCAGCAACAGCTACTAACAAGTGGATATGGTCAAGACCTCTTGTAAAAACAATTGGAAAACATAGATTCTGTAAATAAATTTAAATGGCATATATATGCAAAAGGGAAAGGATGATTTTATGAAAATACAAAAAGAAAAAACAGTAATTATTAAAAAATCGTATATTTGGTCTGCAATTGCTATATTTTTGGTGATAACTGTATGTTTAGTAGCAACTGTGGTTAGAGAAAAAAATGAAATGAAATTAGCTTCTAATAATGATTATAATATGGCGTTTTATGAATTGGTGGATTATGTACAAAATGTAGAAACATATTTAGCAAAATCTTTAATTTCTAGTACACCAGAGCATGGAGCAGAAACATTGACAAATGTATGGAGAGAGGCAAATTTGGCACAAACATATTTATCAAGATTACCAATAGAAAGTCAAGAGCTAGAAAATACTCAAAAATTTTTAAATCAAGTAAGTGATTATAGTTATTCATTATCAAGGAAAAATATTTATAATGAAAGTTTAACAGATGAAGATTTGAAGAATTTAAAAGATTTACATGATTATAGTACAGAATTAGAAAATACTTTAAATCAATTGTCAGAAGATATAAATATGGGAAGAGTAACTTGGGATAAAATGACTAATAAAAGCAATAAGATGTTGGCACAGCAAGTAAGTACAAATTTAGAAGGATTTAGTAATTTAGAAGAAAATTTTCATGAATATTCAGGTCTAATATATGATGGTGCATTTTCTGAACATGTAACAAGTAGTGAGGCTAAAGGACTTACAGGAGATGATATAGATGAAGAAACAGCAAAGCAAAAGGCGATAGAATTTATCGGAAATGAAAAAATAAAAGAAATACAAAATATGGGATTTTCTGAAAATGCAACAATTCCAGAATATAATTTTTCTATAAAAACAAATAAAGAGGATAATATTACAATTTCAGTTTCTAAAAAAGGCGGACATATAATATATATGAATTCAAATCGAGAAGTTAATACAGAAATTATAAGTCAGGATGAAGCCAATAGAAAAGGAAAAGAATTTTTAGAAGAAAAAGGCTTTAAATCGATGAAAGAAACTTATTATTTAAAACAAGATGGAATAGTAACAATAAATTATGCGTATGTACAAGATAATGTTACTGTATATTCAGATTTAATAAAAGTTAAAGTGGCTTTGGATAATGGAGAAATATTAGGAATAGAAACAACAGGATATTTAAATAATCATACTGTAAGAGATACCTCAAAAATTAGTATAACTGCCGAAAATGCAAAGAAAACATTAAATAAAAATTTAGATATTATGTCAGAAGGATTAGCTATTATACCAACCGAGTTTAAAACAGAGATTTTATGCTATGAGTTTAAGGGAAAAGTAGAGGATAGAGAGTTTTTAGTTTATATAAATGCTGAGAATGGAAGAGAAGAAGATATATTAATTATTACAAATACACCTAATGGAACTTTAACTATGTAAGATAAAATATTTAAAAGTGTATTAAAGAAGAGCAAATAAATTAGCCTTGAAATGATTAATTGTTTTAGTCATTTCAAGGCTTTATAATTTGGATTTTATTAATGTCTTAGATATTTGTCTTTTGATAGTAATGTTGTACTAACAACAGTTCCATTTTTCTTTAAAATTTTGTAGGCTTCTGAATAAATTGCATTAGAAGTTGTGCTTGTAATACGTGATGTTAATTGAACTTCATAATCATTTGCTGTTTTAACTCCAAAAATATTACATTTTGCAACACCACCAGAAACAGAACAATAAATTTTAATTGGATATTCTCTATTATTTTTAAACTGAAAATCAATTGCACCATATACAACAGTTGCATCTCTACTAGCAGTAGAATATGATGGAATAAATTGATGATTAGTTCTTTGTACAATATCTAAATTTGCATATAAAACAGCATTATATAAAGTAGTGGTAATTTGGCAAATTCCACCACCGACACCATCTACAATTTGACCATTTACATATGTTCCGGCTTCTTTGTAACCTGCTGCAGTTGTTCTATTTCCAACAACTTTATTATATGAAAATGTTTGACCAGGCATAAGAACAGTACCATTTATTTTGTTTGCAGCTAATCTCAAATTAGTTGTTCTATTGGTTTGATTTGCATTGTAATTAGTAGAAAATGTAGATAGTAAATTAGGAAATGCTTCTGAACCAATCATATTTGTAGATATTTTTGGATAAGTTACTTTTAATGGAATTGTACAAGTATCTTGAGCATTTGCTAATAAGTTTTGAGCTTCTTCCATAGAAATTTTAAAATCTAAACCATTTTCACTTGGGTGTACTTTATATGGATTTTGTGTATAGTAAGCATCTTTGGCTTCTTTATATATTTCTTGATGAATTGCTTCTAAATTTACTTCAGAAGGATATGTAGTTATTGTTTGTATTTCAATTGGAGTATTATTATTAAAATTTAAATTGTAAATTTCATTTTGGATTAATCCAACCATTTCATCAATGTTAATTTGCTTACCTTCTTTTCCTTTTGTTATAATTAAATTATTTTTTTCTATGTAATAACTATTTTCAATCATTTTATCAGGTAGATTGGCGGAAATTTCTTCTAAATTTTTTCTTAGCGCATCATTGTCTAATGAAAGATAAGGTTCTATGTTAATGTTAGAAAATTTTAGTTTAAAAATGTTGAAATTTTTTTCTAAAAGATTGCCAGATCTTCCAGTTTCATAAGCTGTATTAATAGCATCTTCTATATGAAAATCAATATTTAATGCAGAAGTAGAAATAGTTGATTTATAATCATCGTGTGTTAATATTATTTCTTCTGGAATTTTGCTTTGAATTTCTTCTGTTATTTTTGTAATTGCCTGTTCTTTAGTTAAATTAGAGACATCAATTCCTTTTATTGTTATTCCAGAATAGATAGTTTCTTTTTGGCTATTTGTATAAAAATAAAACATAGTGAGCAATATAACAATAACAGAAAGGACAACAACAGAAATTCCAAAAATTGCTAATCCGTCAAGTCCTTTTTTTGCAGTAGATGGATTATATGGATGAAATTCATTAGTGGTATTATTTAAATTTTCATTTTTTGTATTATCTTTTTCTACAATATTGTTATTTTCAGTATTAGTGTTTATAAGTGGATTTTTTTCTAAAGTATTATTTTTTGAATCCATAAAATTTCCCTTTCTTAATTGCTTAGTATTATGATTTGTTTTTATATTAATAATTTATCTTTTATTAATTATTTGATGATAGTATAACATATAT
>FR884462.1 GCA_000435535.1 Clostridium sp. CAG:575
TCTCAATATAGATATTGAAAACGGTGAAGATATGGTTAACTTTATAGCTAATTACTGTTTAGAGGATTTATTATTCAAATTGGCTAAAAAATCCAAATTAAATATATCTAAATATTATAAAAATGATAACTTTTACATAACAGAACAGGCATTATCAGACTTATTCTTTACCTTACAATCTGAATATGAAGATGACTTTGAATTTTATCAAGATATATTTATTAATCTTATAACAAGTGAAAAAGAAAATATAAGCCCTAAAGAATTCGATAAAATCGAGGCTGATTTTAGAGCAGAATTTCCTGATTTATTTGAAGATGAATCTGCTAATTTTGATTTAATAAACTTAAGTTATAGGGTAAATGATTTAACATTAGATTTTACTATGGATGACTTTTACTATTTTCATAAAGAACTTAATCTGCCTAAAAGTATTCCATATTCTTTTAGAACTGATGATTATCTTAATGTGTTATTTATCTCATATAAACAGTTATTGTCTTTAGATAGTAATATTAAGATAAAAAAATGTGCTAATTGTGGTAAATACTTTATTCCAAAAACTATGCATGATACTAAATATTGCGATGAAATATTTAAAGATAATAAAACATGTAAAGAATTTGGTAGAGAACTAGCCTATAAAGAAAGTTTAGCGCAGAAGCCTATTCTTAAAGCTTATAGAAGTAGATATCAAACTCTTTCAAAGCAAGCATCTGAAAGAGAAAAACATGAAATGTATGAATATTTCAAAAAAGAAGGTCCTACAATTAGGAAAAAATTTATTGATGGAGAAATTACAGCAAAAGAATTTCAAGACTGGATTAATAGTACTAAAGTTAGGAAAAAATAATTTAATATATAAAATCCTTGCCATAGGTATGCTGAAAGGAGGTGAAAAAGTAATGGCAGGGTATCTTGAAAAGAGAGGCAAACGCTCTTGGAGATTAATTGTATCTCATGGTTATGACAGCTATGGTAACAGAATTAGATATACCAAAAGCATTAAAGCAAATAGTAGACGTGAAGCAGACAAAGAACTTGTGAACTTTGTTTATGAGATAGAAAATGGTATTGTTTTACAGAACTCTTCAATGACCTTTAAAGAATTTACAGATTTATGGGCTAAAAATTATGGTGAAAAAGAATTAGCACCTAAAACTTATGAAAGATATAAAGGAATGCTAAAATCACGAATTATCCCCTACTTCGGTCATTATAAGTTATGCAATATTAAACCAACTCACATTATGAGTTTTTACGATTATCTTTCAAAAGATCATCAACTTAAAAGATGTAAAAATCATAATGGAAAGACTGTAATGAAAGGCTTATCCTCTAAAACAATACTAGAGCACCATCGCTTACTACACGCTATGTTACAAAATGCTGTATATTGGCAAATACTACCTTATAATCCAGCAGATAGAGTAAAACCACCTAAGCATGAAAGACCTCAAATTAAATACTATGATGATGTTCAATGTAAACAATTACTAGAGGCATTAGAAAATGAAGAAATCAAATTTCAAACTATTGTTATATTAACATTGTTTACTGGTATGCGTAGAGGCGAAGTATTGGGCTTAGAATGGTCAGATATCGACTTTGAGAATGGATTTGTTAATATTACTAAGTCTAGTCAGTATATTGCAGATAAAGGCATTTTCGTAAAAGATCCAAAGACTCGTAGTTCAATTAGGAAAGTCGGAATACCTGATATTGTAATAAATATGCTTAATAAGTATAAAGCTTGGTATGATCAAGAAAAAGAAAAATGTGGCAACTTATGGGTTAACTCAAATAGACTATTTGTTACTTGGAATGGTAAGCCAATGCATCCTGATACTGTTACAGATTGGTTTCGTTCTTTCATTAAAAAGAACAATCTACCAAAAATTACTTTCCATGGTTTGCGACACACAAATGCTACTTTGCTCGTTTCACAAAATGTGGATGTAGCAGTTATAGCATCAAGATTAGGGCATGCTCAAATAACAACTACCTTAAACTTCTATGTGCATCCAGTTGAGGCTAATAATAAGGAAGCTGGTAATGTTTTAGAGAAAGTGCTCGCATAAAAACTCTTTTCAAAATTTCTCGAAAATTACTTTTTTGATTTTCTAAGTTTAATATAAATTAGTAAGGCTAAAATGTGCTATTTAATGTATAAAAATGTAGGGACTGTCCCCAAATTGTCCCCACTTTTATAAAAATAGATTTTTAGCAAAAAAATTAAAGAGCCACAATTTCTTGCGACTCTAGTTAAATTCTTGGTTGCGGGAGTAGGACTCGAACCTACGACCTTCGGGTTATGAGAAACAGTTTTAGAATATCAAAGTGAATTATCTGCTATTGAAATGGAAGAAGTATTTACAGAAGGATTTTCTCTGGCTGTATCTTTACTGCTGGAAGCAATTTCAAAGGAATAATGTACCCCCTCCCCCGTCCTATTTCCCGAAAGTTTTTAAAGTTCTTCCCTCGCCGTTCCCCCTTTTTACTTTGTAGAAATTAGAGGCGTGGGTGTCTTTATATTTTCGGTATATATTTTTTATTTATATTTCAATACTTATAGATAATATCTACCGATTATCACACTAAAAAATAGATTAGTTATATTTCAAACTAATCTATAAATTGTAATTTGTAACTATACTTAAAAGTTTAAGTTGTAACTATAAATTATTTTTTATATCTATAATAGAGGTAAATATAAATGATTTTATCCCTAATCCATTTGCTACAATAACATTTTTTTCTTTGTCATCGAAAAATAATGTTTCCTCTTTATTTAAACTAAATCTATTAAGTACTAAGTTATAAATTTCATAACTTGGTTTAATTAAATGTTCTTGATAAGAATATATTCCCCCATCAAACATATCATTTATATTAATAATACTATTTATGTAATTATAGCTATCTTCTGTTATGTTAGTTAACAAAAATAGTTTATACCCATCTTTTTTTAATTTTTTTATAAATTCAAAATTATTTTCTATTAAAGGATATGATTTTTTTAAATTATCTTTTTCTAGAATATATTTAATATCATTGAAATCTTTTTCATTTTGCAAACTGTTTATATATTCTTGAATGCTTAATTTTCCTAGTAAGCATTTTTTAAATTCTTTACCATAAGCAGTCTTATAAATATAATCACAATCTTTACCTAATATTTTTTCAATATTATCTTTACTATCATCGAAAAGTATTCCTCCAACATCCAATATAATATTTTTAATCATTAACTCCCTCCATTACAAATTACTATTTATAAAATTATTTCATATCATATTCCCACAAACTCAATTTTCCTTTTGCCTCTATCGGTTCATCAAATACTTCTACATTCTCCAGCTGCCATGCAAATTTTTCAATAAATGTGCTTTTAGCATAAACATCTTTATTCTCTTTTAAACATTTTCCTTTGAAATCATCATCACATTTTATGCAATCTACTAATGTTACTTTTCCTAATATTTTTCCTACTGGCAATTCTTTTGGAAGATATTTTGATAATCTTTTCATTGCTTCTTTATCAATTCCTTTTCCTGCATGTATTAATAATTCTCCTCTATATTTTGTTTGCCAACTTCTAAATTCATATCTTTTGTTACCTTGCATTATTAATGTTGCCCAAGGTTGTTTTATCGTTAATACTTTCATATTCCTCCTGTTTTATTTCAAATCATTATTTATTTTATGTATTGGAAATTTATTTTCTTTTAAAACTTCTTTTACAGCTCTTGGCAATAGTGGATACTCATCAATTTTATTTATCTCTATCCATTCATATTGCAAATAATCTTTTCCTTCAATATTTTTCATTGTATATTCTATTTTTTTATCATCTTCATTTGTAAATTCTATTTTATGTACAAACATTATTTCATGGTATTTTGAACCTTTCATCTCAAAAAAGTTTTCTATTGTTGATATATATCCTGTTATTTCTATGTTTTTTCCTAATTCTTCTTTAATTTCTCTTTTAATTGTATCAGCTGAATTTTCTCCTATTTCTACTCTTCCTCCAATTAATGCATAGTGGTCAGAATTAATATTTCTATGAACCAAAATTTTGCCATTATGTATCATTACTCCTGCTGCTCTTACATTTAACTTATAATTATCTACATCAATTGTTATATCCATATAAATCTCTCCTTTCATTTACCCCAATTATACCACTTCCTGTGAATAATTTAAATACATTCCTTGTTAAAACTTGTCTAACTCAGTCAACTCTCGCCATAACTGTGACCAAAGTGTGACATTTTCACTTGAAAACGCAAGAAAAAAGCACCTGCCAAAATCTAGCAAATGCTTCATTTTATTATATTTTCCGAGTCTAGTATCAAATCATTGGTATCCGGGTTATGAGAATTTGATTGTAATTTTTGAGAAATTTTGTTAACTTTAGTTTTTATTAGTTTTAATAGGGTTAGAGCAAATTGGTAAGATTATGAAATCGGTTAAATTTTGTACTTTTTAGCAATGATTGTCCCCAATAACTTTTAATAAAAATGTAGGTTTATAAAATGAATAATTTAAGAGAAGTTAAAGATGATTTATTAAAAGATTGGTTATAATTTAGAGAGGATGAGCTATCTTCTCTCACTTGTGAAGAAGATAGAAAACATTGGGTTTATTTTGATGAGATTTCTAAGAAAATCTTAAATAGTATTCCTAAACACAATAGGGCTTACGTTCAAAAACAACTCAATATTCTTGATGATAATTTCTTGGATTATCTGGGCTATTGGAATGAGAAGTATTATAGAAATGGATTTTGTGATGGTATTCAGATAATTAGTGGTACTCTTGAATAATATTAATAGGGTAAAATGAAAAGAACATTTTACCCTATTTCTCGTTACTTCAATTCTTTTAATTTAGCAGTTATATCAGAATTATAAATATACTTGCCATCAATTTTTTCATATACATCTCCAACTTTTGCATTTTTAGGTAAATCTATATCAGATATTGCATATGGTCCTCCATCACCATGTTCTGATATACCAACTGATCTCTAATCCATTACCGAAGCGAAGTCATTTCCATTGCAACTTTTATTATCTAAAAAAACTTTTCTTCTCTCATATCTATTATATTCTTCCATAACATTATTCTCTTCATTTTTATTTTGTATATTATTTATTGTATTTTCTAATGCATTTTTTAGCTCTTCAATAAATTCCTTTATAAAATTATTATTACTATTATCATTTCTTCTATCAAATAGATTTAAGTCCACTATTTAGCCTCCTAGTCTGCTAATTTGCTTTCTCCTGTTGCATAATCAATAATAATTCCATCTTGTACATTATACACATATACATTAAAGTGTAATTTTCCATTATCCTCTATAGAATATGCTTCAATGTTTACACCACTTGCCAATTCATTCTCACCTTCAAAATATGGAGTAACTCTATATAATACATGGTTAGTTTGATTTTCCTTTAAGTAATTATATACTTCATCTTAATCTTCATTTACTTTTTTCCAACTAGTTTTTATCATTGCCATTCCGTACTCTTCCATTTTCTAGATTAGAATAATGAGTTCCATCTATATTAATGTCTTCTGTAGTAAATTCAGGGATATTATTGTTTATTTCAATAAATATTTCTCCACTATATTCTGGAATATTTGATATATCATAAGAAATTTTGTTATTTTCTACAATATTTCCTGTTTGATTTTCTTCCTCATTGTTAAAATACGCACCTATAGCAATTATTATAATAACAATATTATTGTAATTTGTTTTAATTTATTTGATTTAATATTTCTATATTTTAATAAAAACAGAGCTATGATTTTGAACATAACTCTATTCTTCTTCTTTTATTTTTCTAAACTCTTAATTATGTAATAGTATGCTTCTTCATTAAATAGACTCATACGTTTTAATCTTTTTCTATATTCTAACGGTATTTCTACTTCATTAACTTCAACTCCATCATAATACTTTTCTATTACATTTTCATCATTTTTTATTAATTTAATTAAATATAATACTTTACTTGCTGCAGTTAAAACTTCTTTATCTATTAAAAATTTTCCTTCTGTTATAAATCCAGACATCTTACTCATGCCTAAATTTATTTTATCTATATGTTCTTTTCTTAATAAAATAACATCTTCACAAAAATCTTGTATATCATCTAATACATCTTTATAAGTGATTTCTCTTAATTTTCTATATTCAATTTCTCTAGTTGCAATATTTATAAAGCTACTTTTAACTATATTTAAATCTTCAGCATTGTCAAAAAGCTTGTCTACATCATATAATTGTTTCATTAATTCTAATTCTTTTTGAGAATCGTAGCTAATTCCTGTAGTTTTTGTAGCTAATACTGTTAGCTTATCACCCAGAATACTTTCTATTGTTGGCAATTCCACTTCTACATCACTTACTACTTTTATTTTACTACATTCAATCTTTTTCATTGTTGTTTCTGGATATTTATTTTTCTCATAAGCAACATCTAATAATATATATTTTTCAGAATCATCAGTAGCAGAGTCAAAGAAAAATTTAAAATGTTGTAAATTCATTCTCTGACTTGCTGCATTTTCTCTAATATTTTCTTCCACTCTTTTAAACAAGTCTTGATGTTCTATATTTTATTCAGACATGTTTTAACTTTTTATTTATCTTCTTCAGTAATTATATCTACATCCACAGAAAATCTTTTTATTTGGTCTAATAACAATACTAATGATGTTCCTCCTTTAAAAATAAAATTCAACCCTTCATTCACTAAACACTCAACAAAAAATAATTCACCTGTCGTTTTTTCTAGTAATTCTAAATTAGCAGACTTATTATCTTTTCTTATATTATCTATTGATTCTTTTAAAGATTCTTTATTTCTTATTTGTTATGCTAGCATTTTTTTCTCCTTATAATTCATTTAAAACTTTCAATTTTCTTATATAATTTTTATATTGTTCTAAATTTCCTCTATCTTTTGCTTATGAATATAATTTTTTAAAATTTAGGTACTTTTCATATTTGGAAATATATTCCATTTTCTTTCAAATGTAGTATTTAGTCTTGCATTTTAAACTAGAATTTACTTTTTTACTTAACCCTTTTTATTTTTTTCTAATTTTTGCAACAAAAAATCCTTCATATAAATCTGTAGGTTTTACGCACAATGTTCCCGGAATTTTAGTTGGAAGTAATGGTAAATTTTCTATTCCCTCAAATGATATTGGTTCAATCTCTATTTTTCCATCTTTTAGTATGTTTGCAACTACTTCTTCATTTTCACATTCTAAAATTGAGCAAGTTGAATATACCATTTCATGTCCTGGTTTTAATAGATTGATAGCTTTTCGTAATAATTTTTTTTGTGTTACTGCTGATCTTTCTATCAATTGTTTTGTAAAATATTTTTCGATATTTTGGTCTTTAAAGTCTAATGTTCCACTTCCACTACATGGTGCATCTAGTAATATTTGGTCAAATGAAAAAAAATTATCTATATATCTTGAGTCTTTTTCCATTATAAATACACATGTTGCTCCTTGCTTATCTATATTATATTTTAATCTTTCTGCTCGTATCTTATTTTTTTCACATGCTGTTATATGTGCCCTGTTATTTGTAAGTGCTGCTATTTGCGTTGTTTTTCCTCCTGGTGCTGCTGCCATGTCTAATATGTCTGTTCTTTCCTTTGGTTCTAATATTATTGGTGGTAACATTGATGATAGGCTTTGTAGATATAGTTCTCCGTTTTTATATATTGACATTTCTTGTATTGTTTTTTCGTTTGTATTTTTTATTATTAGTGCTTCTTTATTCCATGGAACTTCTTCATATTCGATTTTTTTTTCTTTTAATTCTTTTTTTATTGTTTCTATGTTGCTTTTTATTGTGTTTACTCTTAGTGTTGTTTTTCTTTCTGTTTTGTATCCTTCTATTATTGTTTTTGTTATTTCTTTTCCATATTGTTTTTCTAGCATTTCTTCTAAAAATTTCATTGTTTTTCCTTTCGCTCTCTTCGTTCGCTCATCGTCATCCAAAATTTTTTCAAAATTTCGTCTGCCAAATCTTAGGCTTGTCCGTTCTTTCCATCCTATTTTTTATATTAAAATATTATCATATAAATTTGTTTATTACAAGTTTCTTTTTTGTTTAATTTGCATATATTATATAAAGAATATTAGTGATAAACTTAGGGAAGAATAAAAAAATAAATTTTAAAATTAGGGATAACTTTGTTTTAAATATTAATTTATATCTTTTTATTTTAATTATATATGTCTAGTTAAAATTAAAAATATAAAACGAGAATATGACAACATTTTTTAGAAAAAAGTTGTTGCATGGGTAATGAAAATTTTGCCTTTATAGAAAAATTTTTGGGAATTTTTGGGAATTTATTAAAAAGTCTTGACTTATTTAT
>FR884463.1 GCA_000435535.1 Clostridium sp. CAG:575
ACAAAAAGTTTTAAACCAATATAATGCTAATAGTAAAGAATTAGCAAGTCAAATTAAAGAACAAGAAAGCAAGAAGAAGGATTTAATTGCAGAAAAAGATAATGTAAATTCAAAAGAATATATAGAGCAAACTGCAAGAGAAAAACTAGATATGTATTATCCTAACGAAAAAATATATATAGATAAAGGAATGTAAAAATATCTGTTATTTAATAGCAGATATTTTTTTTGAAAAAGTTTGTTTTAAAATATTTGATTTTTTGGAAAAATATGGTATAATATACATATATTTTATTCGTTAAAAATTCCCATAAATGAAAAAAATAAAAATAAGATATTAAATAATTATAGTTATTAGGAGGAAATTATGATAAATTTAGAGGAATTATCACTTACAGAATTAAAAGATCTAGCAAAAGAAAACAATATAAAAAATATATCTAAATTAAAAAAAGAAGATTTAATTGAGGTATTATCGCAAATATTAAACATTGAAAATGAAAATAAACAAGAAGAGACATCAGAAATTAATACTGATAATAATGATTTATCTGGATACAAACTTACATCTGAAGGAGATTCAATAGTAGAAGGAATCTTAGATGTCTTACCAGATGGATATGGATTCCTTAGAGGAGAAAATTATTTATCAAGTCCAAAAGATGTATACATATCAATGGTACAAATAAGAAGATTCAAATTAGACACTGGAGATATAATTAAAGGAATTTCAAGATTTAAAGAAGGAGAAAAATTTCCTTCATTGATATTTGTAGGAGAAGTTAATGGAGAATCACCTGAAAAAGCTGCTAGAAGAAAAAGATTTGATGAATTAACACCTATATATCCAACAGAAAGATTAAAATTAGAAACAACTTCAAATGAATATGCAATGAGAATGATAGACCTAATGTCTCCAATAGGAAAAGGGCAAAGAGGAATGATTGTTGCTCCACCTAAAGTTGGAAAAACAACATTATTAAAAAAAATTGCAAATAGCATATCTTTAAATAACTCTGATGAAAAATTAATAGTACTTTTAATAGACGAAAGACCAGAAGAAGTTACTGATATGAAACGTTCTATAAATGGTGAAGTTATTTATTCAACTTTTGATGAATTACCAGAACACCATGTAAAAGTAGCAGAAATGGTATTAGAAAGAGCAAAAAGATTAGTAGAACAAGGTCAAGATGTCGTAATCCTTTTAGACAGTATTACAAGACTTGCAAGAGCTTATAACTTAACAATTCCATCTTCAGGCAGAACACTATCTGGTGGTATTGATCCAGCAGCATTACATAAACCTAAAAAGTTCTTTGGGGCAGCTAGAAATATTGAAAATGGGGGAAGCTTAACAATTTTAGCTACAGCTTTAATAGAAACAGGAAGTAGAATGGACGATGTTATATTTGAGGAATTCAAAGGAACAGGTAACATGGAAGTTCACTTAGATAGAAAATTATCTGAAAAACGTATATTCCCAGCTATTGATATCAATAAATCTGGAACAAGAAGGGAAGACCTATTACTTACTCCAAAAGAGAAAGAAACAGTTTTTGCATTAAGAAAAGCTATGAACAGTATGCCTGTTGCAGATGTTACTGAACAAGTTATTTCTATGATGGTTAATACAAAAAATAATGAAGAATTTTTGGACAGTATTGATAAATATATAAGAAAATTTAAATAGAAAGAATAAATACTCAAATTTGTGTCATAAAAAAGCATTAGTATGCAATGTATAAAGTAGGAACAAAATAATAACTTATTTTTCTTGTTTACGATTTTTTATATAATAGTATAATATTAATAAAAGGAGTAGTTTTAAATGAAAGAAAATGCAAAATTTTTAAAATGTCCAATATGTGACAATATAATAGAATTAATTGATGGAGATGTACAACATATAACTTGTTGTGGTAGAAAAATGGAAGAAATGAAAGCTAATACTACAGATGCAGCAACGGAAAAACATATACCAATATACAAAAAAGTAGAAGATGAAATAGTAGTAAGTGTTGGAGAAGTAGAACATCCAATGGAAAAGGAACATTATATAATGTGGATTGCACAAGTATCAGAAAATAGAATAACTCGTGTAAAATTACATCCAGAGCAAGCAACGGAAACTAGATTTCCATATATATTTGGTGCAACTTTATATGCTTATTGCAACAAACATGGATTATGGAAAACAACAATAGAATAGTAAATAGCTATAAGTAGAGATAAACTACAATTTTATATTATAATGAACAAAAAGGTGTTTTTAGTTAATAGAAGCATCTTTTTTTGTTTATGCAGACATTTATTATAGTTTTTGATAACAGATATTAAGTTAATGTAATATTTGTTCTTGTTATATTTGATAAATAAAAGGTTTTATGATATTATGTTGGCAGTAGAAATAGTAATTTGGAGGGCAAACAAGTAATGAAAAAGATAAATTATATATTGATAATATAGGTTTTGCTTTAATTGGAGTGTTTGGC
>FR884464.1:0-2185 GCA_000435535.1 Clostridium sp. CAG:575
TATCTAATATATTTTTAAATATTATAAATATTTATATTTTTAACTTATTCTTTTTTGGTCAAATTTGAATTTTCTTGTATTGGAATTATTCTAGTTTTTATAGTATTTATAAAAGCGCATTTATGTTCTATTTCAAATTTTTCTGTATCTGTTGTTAATTCATATTTTATAAAAATATTTGGAATAAACTCATATTTATCACTTTGATAATTTCCATATTGCGTATTGCTTTCTGTATAGCTGCCTTTTAGCATATTATATAAAAGATTCCATCTATCACAAGAACCGATATCAATTTCTTTAATAAAATCAGCATTATTAAAAATCGGTGTTTTTTTATATCTATTATAGATGATTTGATTTGTAAATTATCATATAAAACTTGTAGTGTTTCATTTTCAAAGTGTTGAGTTAATGCTATTTTTATACATTTATCAATATCTGTATTTTTATTTATAACCATTAATCTAACAGGATTTTTGTCTTTATAAAAAAACAATAGCATTGTGTTTATTACTTATATTGATATTTGGATTATTAACAGTTATTATACAATTACATTTTTTTATTATTTTATATTCATCAAATGTAATTTTATTGTTCTCAAATCCATCAACAAAGGCCCCATTAAAACATTCATAATGGTTTTCATTTTGTTCTGTCCATAAATCTATGCTCTTAATTGTTTTCATATCTACCTCTTTCTATACTTATTAATTTTGTTTTATATTATCATAAATACCAAATTATTACAATATGAATATATAAAAAAATAAGTGCTATTAACTAACACTTTATTTTAGTAATCACATATGTTTTATATTATTTTTATAAAAAAGCTCATTTTTGCAGATTGTACTTTTTCTTCTTTTCTTACAGCTTAAACGGTTAGCTGTTCGTGTTGTTTTCTGACACCCAAGGACTGGTCCTCAACTTATGGCTTATTTGTGTCAGGTTAATATGTGGCTTGAAAGGTATGAGCCTAAAATTGAACTATAAAGTTAATATAGAGGTTCCATTTTGAAACCTCTTTTTTGTTTTTTATGTGTTCTTTAAATTCTTTGTTTCAATTACTAGCTCATCAAAATCAGAAATATAATTTTGGTCTTGTATAACTCTATATTTTTTGTACTCTTCCAATGCCAACTTATCCGCTATTTCTTTTTTTATTTTTCCATTATCTTTTAAAATATTATATTCATTTATTTTTAAGAATACTTCTAATTTTTCTTTCCATTCTTTCATTGAAATAATTTTTCCTAGTTTCACTTGTCTTTCTGCATAATCAAGGTACATTGATACCAAATTATTTAGCTCTGTAATTTCTTCTTGTAATAGGTAATTTTTTGCTATTGTTACATCTGTTTCAAGTATTTTTCCATCTGGTGCATTCTTCCAAGTTGTTAGTCCCATAGGTTGCCCATATTCTAAAATCTGTTGCTTCTTTTGAATTTACTCTGTATCCTACAGCTATAATTGCGTCAAGGCTGTAAAAATTTGTATTATATTTTTTCCTATCTGAAGCAGTTACTCTAATTTTTTGAGTAACTGCTTCTTGTTCTAATTCCTCTGTTTTAAAAATGTTTTGTAAATGATATGTAATATTATTTTCTGTTACATTAAATAATTTAGACATTGACTTTTGAGTTAACCAGAAATCTTCTTCATTATATAAAACTTCTACTGATATATTTTCATTATTTTGGCTTTGGTAAATAATTAAATCCTTTAAATTCTCTATATTATTCAACTTTAATCACAACCTTTATTTTAATGTCTAAACTTTTGTTTGCATTTTATATTATATTATAAAACTTGTCAATAGATTGTAATATATTTTCTTATTTAATTTTAAGAACCTCTTTTATTATAAAATTTCACAAAATTAAATTTAAAATCAATTTAGCATCCATTTCGCAAAAAGTAAATATTTTCATTTTTGCGAAGTGAATATTATTATATCTCTTTATAAAATTAATATTCAAAATTTGCATTATTATCTTTTTTAATATGTGGCTTGAAAAGTATCATCCGAAAATTGAAATTTAATTTTCCATTTGATATTATTCTTTCTTTATATATAAAATAGAGGTTCCGCTTATGGAGCCCCTATTTTAATTTTTGTCAGTTATTCACTTAGCAAGCTTTTAAATTTTCTCAGGTTTCGCATTAATTTCTGAAATAA
>FR884464.1:2192-18379 GCA_000435535.1 Clostridium sp. CAG:575
CATTAATTTCTGAAATAAGCTTATACTTAGCATCTGCCGATTTTTTAGTTTCAATTTCAACCATCTGGTCTATGCAAAAACTTAACTCGATTATTTCTGGTCCATCATATTCAAATAGCTTTTCAATTTCGAACCATCTTGTTAAAAAGTAATTATCCTGTTTTGCTTTGTTTCTAAAATCTCTAAATGGCACTTCTAAAAGCTTCTTTGAACCCAAGTTTATATCTTCAGATTCATACTTTACTCTTTCATCTTCTACACAGCATACTCCTGCCATTTTGCTACGATAAATAGCTCTACCATTTTTTTTGATTTCATAAAAAATTGTTATCCAATCTGTTGCAGCTAACTCTTCATCAGATAACATGTTTATTACTTTTTCCACAGCTCCTAAGAAATCATTCCATAGAAAATCTAACCGCTCATTTCTAGCCTTATTTAATCGTTCTTTTGCAATTTTTTTTGCAAATTCTTTACTTTCTTTCTGCATACCTGAATCCTCCTTAAATTCTTTTGGTGGTTTTGAAACCTTTAAATTAATTGTTTTTTGGTTTCAAAAATATATTTTTTTTATTTTAGCACAATTTTACATAAAATGCAATTAAATTTTCTTTTTTTATTTTATCATATATTCTTACACATTCTCTTAGTGCTTTTTGTTTTATATAGAAAAAGGTCGCAATTTGCGACCTCATTTTTTCTCAATATTGTTGACTATTTTTAAATTATTTACTGCTTCTTCAATATCATCCTTTTGATTATCTGATAACTTTCCCTTCTGAATATTAATACTTTTTTCTCTTTCTAATTGAATTTTTGTAATTATACCTGTAAGAATCCCTAATACAATTAGCATTACTAAAACAATCAATAACAATATCTCCTTATTTTTCCCTCCATTGTGTCTAAATGTTAATAGTTACATTTATTAATACTCCATCATGCTATAATCTCGGAGTTTCAAAGAATTATTATGTGATTATCTTATCATATTTTATAATTTTATTCAATCAGTATTATTCATTTTTATTATTTTACTAATCTTAATGTTTCTTTAGCAATCATTAATTCCTCGTTTGTTGGAATTACATAAACCTTAATTTTAGAATCTGCTGTAGAAATAACTTTTTCTTCGCCTCTCATATTATTAGCATCTACATCAATATTTACACCCATAAATTCTAGCTTTTTGCAAATTCCTTTACGTATATTAATTTGATTTTCTCCAATACCACCAGTAAATATGATATAATCAATTCCATTCATTGCAACTGCATATTTAGCAATATAACTTGCAATTGTGTAATTAAAGTTTTCAACTGCAATCATTGCATCTGGTTGACCTTCATTTGATGCAATTTCAATTTCTCTAAAATCGGGAACTAAGCCAGACATACCAGAAAGTCCTGATTTTTTATTTAAAATGTCTTCCATTTGTGCAGGTGTTAAATTTTCTTTTTTCATTATATAAGTTACAACTGATGGATCTAAATCTCCACTTCTTGTAACCATTGGAAGTCCACCAAGTGGTGTTAATCCCATGCTTGTATCTATTGATTTTCCGTCTTTTATAGCACATATACTTGAGCCTTGTCCTAAGTGACATGTTACAATTTTTGTACCTTCTAGTGATTTATTTTCAATTTCTGCAAGTCTTTGTGAAACAAACATGTGTGATGTTCCATGGAAACCATATTTTCTTACCCCGTATTTTTTGTAATATTCATATGGAATTGGATAAATAAATTTATCTTTTGGCATTGTTTGATGGAATGCTGTATCAAATACTCCTACCATTGGTTTTCCTGGCATAACTTCTTGACATGCTTTAATTCCTAATATACAAGCTGGATTGTGTAATGGTGCTAAATCAGTATATTCTTCTAAAACCTTTACAACTTCATCATTAATTACAACAGATTCTGCTATTTTTTCTCCCCCATGAACTAATCTATGTCCTATTGCATTTATTTCATCTAAGCTATCTATTACTTTATATTCTGGGTTTGTGAATTGTTTTAAGGTAAAATCTATTGCTTCTGAGTGATTGTATGCTGGATTTTTTATTTCTATTTTTTGTCCATTTACTTTGTGTGTAATAAATGCTTCTGCTTCTCCTATTCTTTCATATTTTCCAGAAGCCATTACCTCTTCTGTCTCCATGTTTATTAATTGATATTTTAGTGATGAACTACCACAATTTAATACTAATATTTTCATTTTTACCTCACCTTTCTATGTCCCAAAGGGACGGTTCTTGTGGGACATTTTTGTCCCACAGGGACACATATATTTTTTAATTCAAATCTTAAGTTACTTCTATTTTTTGACAAATTTTGACAACAATTTGGAACAAATTCTCTACGTCCCCTTTGTTCCGTTCCACTTGTTTCATTGTTTCTCTTGCTATCATTAGTTCCTCATTTGTTGGTACTACATAGATTTTTACTTTTGATTCTTCTGCTGAAATTTCTACTTCTTCGCCTCTTATTTTATTTTTTTCGTCATCTATTTTTACTCCGAAAAATTCCAGTTGTTCACATATTGCCTTTCTTGATATTGGGCCTTTTTCTCCCACACCTGCTGTAAATGTAAGTACATCAATTCCTCCCATAGCTACTGCACATTTTGCTACATATGCTGCTGTTAAATAATGATATATGTCTAATGCTAATTGCGCATGTGTTCCTCCGGCTAATGCTTCATTTTCGATATCTCTAAAGTCAACAGATACTCCTTTTGATGCTCCATAAACTCCTGATTTTTTGTTTAATATGTCTTCCATTTCTTGCGGTGTTAAATTTTCTTTTTTCATTATATATGTTATAACTGAAGGGTCTAAATCTCCGCTTCTTGTTCCCATTGGAATTCCTCCTAATGGTGTTAAACCCATACTTGTTTCTACAGATTCTCCATTTTTTATTGCGCATACACTTGCTCCTTGTCCCAAATGGCAATTTACAATTTTTAAATCTTTAACATCTTTTCCCATAATTTCTGCAACTCTATATGCTACATATTGATGAGATGTTCCATGTGCTCCATATTTTCTAACACCGTATTTTTTATAATATTCACATGGAATTGGGTACATATATCTTTCTTTTGAAATTGTTTGATGAAAAGCTGTATCAAAAACTGCTACCATTGGCATATTTGGAACTATCTTTTTACAAGCTTGTATTCCTAAAATTGCTGCTGGATTGTGTAATGGTGCTAAATCACTACATTTTTTTATTTCTTCAATTACATCATCTGTAATAAGAACTGGCTTTGAATACTTTTCTCCTCCTTGAACAACTCTATGTCCAATTCCTCCTAGTTCATCTAGGCTTTTAATTACTCCATAATGGTCATTTGTTAATCTATCAAATATAAATTCTAATGCTTGCTCATGGTTTTCTACATGTTTTTCAAATTTATGTTTTATTCCATTTACATTGTGTGTTAAAAACGAATTTTGCTGTCCTATTCTTTCAAAATATCCTTTTACTAATCTTTTTTCTGTGTCCATATCAATAACTTGATATTTTAATGATGAACTTCCTGAATTTAAAACTAATATTTTCATGCAGTACCTCCTTTTTATATTATTATATAATCCTTTTAAATATTATTATGTCAACGCTTCAAACAATGATATTTTTAACAGTTAATCAAATAGTTCTTTAATGTATAATTCTTGGTTTTCTAATTTATTATTTTTTCCTTGTAATAGATTTTCAAAAAACATAATTAAAAAATCAAATGTTGGATAAATTCCCTTCGGAATATTACCATAGTTACTTCTGACTAATGAGTTTCTAAAAAATAAACTATGTTCTTTAAACAAATCATTATTTACATTAAAACCCATGTTATTAAGATATTTTTCTATAAATACTGCTGTTGTTCTAGTATTTCCCTCTCCAAAAGAATGTACTTGCCAAATACTAGAAGTAAATTTTGCAATATGTTTTATCAATTCTTCATTATTTAATTTTGAATAATCAAAATCTTTTTCTTCTTTAAAATCATAAGCAAAATATTCTTCAATATTATTATAATCTACATATATAACAGTATCTCCATTTAAAATTGGTTCTTTTTTAGTTATATTATATGTTCTGTATTGTCCAGCAAAGTCATAGATATCTTTAAACAGGTATTTATGAATATTTTTCAAAGTAACAGGACTAAATCCGAAACTTTTATCATCCAATAATTGAGCTATTCTTAAAGATACCAAATCACATTCTTTTTCTTTTTGAATTTTTATATTATTTATATCTTGATTTTTATAATAACTTTTTAATAAATCTTCTACCTCATAATATTTTAATTCACCATTTATATTTCTTTGTGACAATTCTAATAGATATTTAGAAGGTTGTAAATCATCAACTTTATTTAAACCAATACCTGTATTCCAATATTCTTGTTTTTTGTTTTTGTCTGTTGTTTCATTTTCTATTATGTAATTTTCTCCATCTTCCATATTATATATTAGCCTCCCTTCTATTTATTAGATAATACAATTTTTTAATCTCCTTGTGCTTGTACTGCTGTGATTGCTATAACTCCTGCTATATCTTTGTCACTGCAACCTCTTGATAAGTCATTTACTGGTTTTGCTATTCCTTGGCACAATGGACCATATGCCTCTGCTTTTGCTAATCTCTGTACTAATTTATATCCTATATTTCCTGCATCAAGA
The DNA here is from genome assembly GCA_000435535.1 of Clostridium sp. CAG:575. Classification (GTDB taxonomy): domain Bacteria; phylum Bacillota; class Clostridia; order TANB77; family CAG-508; genus CAG-269. Next base: position 6,889 of record FR884464.1, read on the forward strand.
TTTGGAAATATTAGTACATTTGCATCTCCTTTTAGCTCACTATTTGGTGCTTTTGAAGCTGCAATTTCTGGAATAATCGCTGCATCTAACTGAAGCTCCCCATCTGCTTTTAATTTTGGCTCTTTTTCTTTTAATAATTTTGTTGCTTCTATTACTTTTTCTGTTAATTCTGATTTTGCACTTCCATGTGTTGAATATGAAAGCATTGCAACTTTTGGCTCTTTACTTACTAATTGTTCGAAACTTTTACTTGATGATATTGCTATTTCTGATAATTCCTCTGCCGTTGGATTTGCATTTAAACCTGCATCTCCAAATATAAATGTTCCATTTTCTCCATATTCACAATTTGGAACTGCCATTACGAAAAATGCTGAAACTAATTTTGTATTTGGTGCTGTTTTTAATATTTGTAATGCTGGTCTTAATGTATCTGCTGTTGAATGAACTGCTCCTGATACTAAGCCATCTGCTTCTGATTCTTCGTCTTTTAACATAAGCATTCCAAAGTAAACTGGATCTAATGTTAACTCTTTTGCTTTTTCTTCTGTCATCCCTTTATTTTTTCTTAATTCATATAATAAATTAGCATATTTTTCATAATCAAGTGATGTTTTTGGATTTATTATTTTTGCTCCTTCTATATCTATATTATTTTCTTTTGCTTTTGCAAAAATTTTTTCTTCGTCTCCTATTAAAATAATTTTTGCATACTTTTCATTTAATACTGTTTCTGTTGCTTTAAGTGTTCTTATATCTTCTGCTTCTGGAAGTACTATTGTTTTTATTTGCTGTTTTGCTCTATCTTTTATTGACTCTATAAAATTCATTTTCTTTTCCTTTCCATTTTTATTTGCTTAGCCTTAAATTTTTTATTTGCCTTTCTCTTAACTCTTGGCTTGCTTATTATTTGACTTTATTATATCTATAAAACAAAAAAAGTACAAGTCTTTTTATAAAACTTGTACTTTTAATCGTAAGTTATAATGACATTAAATGTCAATATATTTTTCTTTAATCTTATGAAATAATTATAAAGATTAGACTTTAATAATAGCAATTCAAATTCAAGCTTTATAAAGTCTGTAAATTTAAAATTTATTAGGAGATTTTTAATGATAAAAGAAAAAAGAAAATTAAAACATTTAACTCAAGAACAAATGTCAGAAAAGCTTGGCATCTCTTTAAGACAATATGTTAGAATAGATAATGAACAAGCTTTCCCTAGAAGAGATATATTAAAAAAATTAATTTCTGAACTTGAATTAACTAATGAAGAAATCGGTGAGTATATTAAAATTGTTACAGAATATATTGCTTAAATTTTTGTTTTTATATTTTTTAAATAATCTACTAAGTTACCTTTTTTAATTTTGTAAATCACAAAAATTCACTTTGTATATGTATTATTTATTTGAAATATGTATGTTATCAACTTCCACCTTTAGCTCTCTTGCTATAATATTTTGAATTTGCGCAACATTTTCTTTTGTTAATTCTGTAGTTGCTACTACTACATTTACACTATCATCATTCACAAAAACAACAACATCCTTAAATCCTTTTGTTTGAATCAAATTTTCGCAAATCATTATACTATTTTTTAAATTATTTATTTTTTTTATTTCCTCTGTAGCAGATTGTTTCTGTGTTTCCAAAGAATTATTACTATTTAAAACTTTTTCGTATGTTTCTAACATTTGTGAATACATAGTATTTCTTTCTAATTTTGAATTTGTAAAATAATCATCTTTTGAATTATTATTAGAACTTGTAGTCACACTAGCATTATTACTATTATTTTCTTTTACTTCTTCATTTTTATTTTCTTCTTTAATAGTGTTCCTTTCTTTATCTTCTATATTTGTGCTATCTTCGTTATCTGTAATTTGATTATTTGATAAATTGTTTTCATCTGAAACATTACTGCTAACTAATTGTGCATCACCTATATTTGCCATTTCTGTAATCTCTTCTTCTCTACTACTTGTCTGCATTATACTATTCATGTCATTTGTTGTTGTATAATTCAAATATCCTGCTGTAACTAACATTAATGCAATAACATAAATTATAATTTGATTTTTCTTAAACAATTTCATTATCGTTTTCCTCCATTATTTTAAGTTTGTGTTATTATAAGCTTAAATATTTAAAATTTAATAGTACACATAAATCACTTCATTTCGAATACTTGTATTTTATGTGTTGCAAGTCCTGTAGCTGCTTCTACTGCCTGTACAATATTTGTTTTAACAGTTGCATTTGATGCACCTTTTGCTGTGATAATTGCACCTTCTATTTTAGGCTGTACAGTTTTTTGAATTATAGGTGTTTTTTCTCCATTTTCTTCTTGATACACCAATTCTTTTTGTGAATCTGTTGATTCTACTTTTCTTGTTCCTCCTGATGTATCAGTTTCTTCAGTTGTACTAGTCTTTGTATTTTCATTATACATTGCAACTGTTTCACTTGATTCTGAATAATTTATAAAAACTTGTACTTCTCCAACTCCTTGTATCTGTGATAAAATACTTTCTAGCTTTTGTTCAAGATTTTCACTATCTTTTATACTAGTAGAAGAACTATTATCTGTCATTGCTAACTGCTTTCCAGCTGTATTTGTCAGTGTTTTATTTGAAGTTTTTCTGCCATTCCAAATATAATTTATCATAACTATTGTTGCAATTAATAAAATCACAAAAAATACAAGATTTTCTATTTTCTTTTTGTTATTTTCATCTGAATCATCACTTTTTATAATTTCCTTTAATTTATTTTTAAACATTTTTCACTCACCCCATATTCCTCTATTAAAAAATTTTTAATATTTTGTATGTCAGTTTTCGTTATTTTGCTACTACTGTCTTGCTTACTTTCATTTTTGTTTTCTTCCTCTTCTAAGCTGCTATTATTTGATTGTTGCTCTTCTTTATTATTAGAGACTTGAATTTTTACTTTTTGAATTTCCTCAACTAATACGTTTTCTATATTAATCTTATTATTTTTGTAATTTTCTTCGCTATTTAAATTTTCGTTTTTATCTTTAAGTTTTACTGTTATATTTTTAATGTTTCCATCCTCAATACCATCTACATCAACTTTACAATTTGAAACAGTATATCCTTTTTCTTTAATTTTGCTTGTAATATCTTTTTCTAATTCTTGAACATAAATTTTTTTAATTCTTTTATCCATTGACTCTTGATTAACAACTTCGTTACTAGATGCTTCAACTATACCCTCTGCATATGAATTGATATTAAATTCGCTTAAGTTTAAGTTATTACTGTTCTTTATAAATGGTGATATAATACTAAATAAAATATACAATCCCATTATTGTTTTTATATATTTTTTCGTTTTATTATTTGGCAATATCATTTCTAAAATAGAAACAACTATTAATGCTAAACTTAAGTTTTTAACCCACGAACTTAAAAAAGTAACCACAATTTACTCCTTTTCTTTTTGATAAATTTTAATATTAATATTTTTTATCTTATTATACATTTATTTTATAAACATTTATTCTAATGCTATCTATACATCATTCCTATATTTGACATCTTAAGCAATAATGCTGTTCCAATAATTACCATAAAAGAAATCGTACATAATATTGCGAGTAATATTTTAAAAATATCTGCAATCTGTTCCAAAAGTTTTACAATTTTTTCATCTGCAATAACTCCACCAACACTTGCTACTAGTTGATATGAGATTGTAAGAACACTCAATTTTAAAATTGGTAAAATACAAATTCCAATAATAACAATTACCCCAACTAATCCAACAGCATTTTTTAAAATAACTCCACAACCTAATACACTATCAACTACATCTCCTAAAATTTTCCCAACTACTGGTACACCACTACTGACAATTGACTTTGCTGTTTTTGCAGTAATTCCATCAATACTACTTGATAACGTGCCTTCTAGTGAAACTACTCCAACAAATACTGTTAAGATAATTCCTAAAAACCATATTGTACTTGATTTTAAAAACTTTGCTATTTTTTCCACCTGAACTTTATCAGATATTTTTGATACGATGCTGATGGTTGTGATAATTAATAAAATTGGGATAAATAAGTCTTGTATTAAATTACCTATGAAATTAATCATGAACAAAATTATTGGTTCTAATATGCTACTTGTTGTAATGCTTCCAGTATATAACATAAGTGAAATCAATACAGGAATTAATGTATTCATAAATCCTATAAGGTTAGTTGTAGTCTCTTTAACAAGATTTACAATATCAGAAAAATTTGTCATTATAATTGTAACTATTGCGATGTATTGAACATAATAAATCATTTTTGATATTGCATCATTTTCTAAGCCCTCACTTATTGCTTTTAAAATACTATGTATAATTATTATAGCTAATATTCCAAGAATACTTTTAATACCAACTTGTACTTCTCCTCCTAAAATATTTAAGATTCTTTTATATAATGTGCTATTATCAACATTTCCGGAAATTGCAGAATTTAATATTTGTCCTATATCAATTTCATTAAAAAAATCTCCAGCATATTGTTTTGAATTTTGTATAAATGATTGTATACCAAATGTTTTTTCTTGTTCTTGCATTATTGTTCCATCAAGTGTTGTATTGGCAGCCATAGAACTAACTGGAATGCATATTAGACATACACAAATCAAAAAAATCAAAATCTATCCTCCTTTGTCCCATGGGGACGGTTCTCTTGGGTCATTTTTGTCCCACAAGAACCGTCCCTATGGGACAATTTTTAATATTATTTCTAATAAATTAGATATTATTGGAATTGACATCGAAATTATAATTATTTTGCTTCCTAATTCTATTTTACTGGCAATTGCCGCTTCTCCTGAGTCTTTGCAAATACTGACTGCAAATTCTGATAAAAATGCTATTCCTGTTATTTTTATTAATATTGCTATAAATTGTGTATTTATTGAATATTTATCTTGAATTGACTGAATTAAATTTATTATTCCTGTTAGTTTGTCCATTACCAAAAAAAGAATTAATACTCCTGTTAGAATGCTTATGAATACTGCATATTCTGGTCTATATTGTTTTAGCATTATTATAATTATTAGAGCTATGAAAGCAATTCCAATTATTTTTATAATTTCCATTTAGTGTCATTCCTTTCCTATTGCTTAAATTTAACTAAAATGTGTATTTTAATTTTATTGTTTTACAGTTCATAATCTTATAAATTAAATAATGTCCTTACAGTGTCAAATAATCCACTTATTTCTTTAATTACCATTGTTAAAACAATTACTAGTCCTGCAAGTGTTGTCATCATTGCTTGATCTTCTCTTCCTGCTCTTACTAGAACTTGATATAATACTGCTACTAAAATTCCTATAGCTGCTATTTTGAATAACAAATCTATACTCATAAATTTTCATTCCTTCCTTTTTTAATATTTTAAACATTCAAATTTTTATATTAAAATAATTACTATAGCAAGTCCTATTGTTGAACCCAATTTTTTGTATAATTTTTCATTTTTATTTTTTTCTTCTTGAGCTTGTTTTATTTGATTATCTAAAAAATTTTCTGTTACTTCTATTTGACTAATTTGTCCTTCTGAATCTGTTGTTCCTAACATTTTTGATAATGTTTTTATTACTTGTTTATCTTCTTCTGTTAAGTTTCCTTTGTATTCTTCTATAGATTCATTCCAAGCTTCTGTGGCTGTTTTATTTTCCATTTTCTTTGTTGAATTTTCAAATAATTGCGCAATATTTTTGTTTATGTTTTTAGCTATTTCATTAAATATCTCTGGTAATGGTTCATATGTAAATTTGATTTTTGATTTTAATATGTTCAAGGCTGTTCTTATATCTTCTAATTCTTTTAATCTATAATAATAGTGCTGGGCTATATATTTTCCTATTAATGTTGATGAAATAAATACTAGCAAAAGCATACTATATTTAATAAATTGCATTTATTTTTCATCCCCTTTTTTTCATTAGTTTTAAATTTATTTTTTTATTGCTATATTATATGCTTGTGCTTTTTTTTTTAGAACTTTTTTTAAAATTATATACATTTTGTAATTTATATGTTATAATTTAATTACTATATTTTACAAAAGGAGATTGTTTATATGGCAAAAGAAAACTTAATAGGATTTGACACAAGATCGCAGGAATTTACTGTAATTCTAGCTAACGATACTAGAATCAACAGAATTCCCAGAAAAGATTTCATTTCAGAAGAATCACAGAAGTATCAGAATGTTGGCTTTTTATTTTTCATATTGGATAGAGTAAATGCTTCTTTTCCAAGCTTGATTAATACATCTACAAAGTTATCAATTTCTGTTATTGCTATGTCTGAAATAGAAGCTTTGGAAGGTATAAACATTATGAAGTTTTATTAAGATTTTAGTCCCAATGCAAGTTGTTATAACAAGCATTGGGGCTTCTCCTTTAACAGTATTTTTATGTTTTATGTTGACTTTATTTTGAATTTACAGTATAATTAACTTAGTTACAAAAAAACTCAACTAAAAAAAGGAGAAACATTATGGAAAATTACTCATTTATTGTAAAACGGAAAAATATTGTAGAAGGAAAAACATATATATTGAACTTTTCTTCTGCAAAGATTTTGTCAATTTCTTCAGAAGAAAATTCAGACAAATCTTTTGATTTAAATACAGAGGAATTAAAACTTCCAATGTGTATAAACTCAGATGCAATACTAAAAGAAATTGGAAATCAAATCCAAAAACGTTTTGGTGAAGAAGAAACATTAATCATTCGATGTGATTATGAAACAAAAACAGCCATTAACAAATTAGCAGCAGCAAACTCGATAATTTTTGAGTAGTTAGTTCTATTTATAGTAATGTTCCTACCCCCCACATGTGTAATTATCACATACGTGGGGGGCTTTCTTTATACTTTATAAAAAATTTAGTTTGTAATACATTTTAAATTCCATCAATTTTTTAATATTTATTTTTGTTACTATATTAGCTAATTAATTTTTCTAATTCTTTTATTTTATCTCTTATTTCTGCTGCTTTTTCAAATTCCATATTAGCAGCATATTTAAGCATTTCATCAGTTAATTCTGTAATTGTCTTTTTAATATCTTCTGCACTTTCTAATTTGTATTCAACCTCTATTTCTTCTTGTTTTGTAATGCTTATTGTTTCTCTAATTGATTTCTTTATTGTCTTTGGAGTAATTCCATGTTCTTTATTATACTCTTCTTGTATTTTTCTTCTTCTATTAGTTTCTGTAATTGCTTTTTCCATTGAATCTGTTAATTCATCTGCATACATAATAACAGTTCCATCTGTGTTTCTGGCAGCACGTCCAATTGTTTGAATTAGTGAACGTTCTGAACGCAAAAAACCTTCTTTATCTGCATCTAATATTGCAACTAGTGATACTTCTGGAATGTCTAAACCTTCTCTTAAAAGGTTTATTCCAACTAATACATCAAACTCCCCTAAACGTAAATTTCTTATGATTTCCATTCTTTCTAATGCTTTAATATCTGAGTGCATATAATTTACTTTAATATCTAAACTCTTTAAATATGCAGTTAAATCTTCTGCCATTTTCTTTGTTAGTGTAGTTACTAGAACTCTTTCTTTTTTCTCTACTCTTATTCTTATTTGTTCAATTAAATCATCTATTTGATTTGTTACTGGTTTAACTTCTATTTTAGGATCTAGTAATCCTGTTGGTCTAATAATTTGTTCAACAACATTTTCTTTTGAATGTTCTTTTTCATAATCTGCAGGTGTTGCACTAACAAATACAACTTGATTTATTCTTTGTTCAAATTCTTGAAATGTTAATGGTCTATTGTCAAATGCTGATGGTAAACGGAATCCATAGTTTACTAGTGATTCTTTTCTTGCTCTATCTCCATTATACATTGCTCTAACTTGGGGAATTGTAGCATGTGACTCATCTATTAATAATAAAAAGTCCTTTGGCATGTAATCAAATAGTGTAAATGGCGGAGAACCTGCTGGTCTACCACTAATATGTCTTGAATAATTTTCTATTCCTTGGCAGAACCCCGTTTCTTTCATCATTTCTATGTCAAAATTTGTTCTTTCCTCTATTCTTTGTGCTTCTATTAGTTTATTATTATCTTTAAAGAATTTTACTCTCTCTTCTAATTCTTGTTCAATTGTTTTTATTGCTCTTTCCATCTTATCACTTGTTGTTACATAATGTGAATTTGGAAATATCATTACATGCTTTCTTTCTGCTATTTTTTTGCCTGTTAAAGGATTTATTTCTGCTATTGTTTCAATTTCATCTCCCCAAAATTCTACTCTTATAGCTGATTCATTTTGGTCTGATGGATAAATTTCTACAATATCTCCTTTTGCACGGAATGTCCCTCTTTTAAAATCAATCTCATTTCTTGAATATTGCATATTTACAAGTTTTCTTAGTACTTCATCTCTTGTCTTTTTCATTCCTGGTCTTAAAGAAATAATCATATTTTCGTAATCTATAGGGTCTCCTAATCCATATATACAAGATACTGATGCAACAATAATTACGTCTTTAGTTTCAAATAATGATGCAGTTGCAGAATGTCTTAATTTATCAATTTCATCATTAATAGATGCGTCTTTTTCTATATATGTGTCAGAACTTGGTATATAGCTTTCTGGTTGATAATAATCATAATATGACACAAAATATTCTACATTATTCTCTGGAAAAAACTCTTTAAACTCCGAATATAGCTGACCTGCAAGTGTTTTATTATGTGCTAAAACTAATGTTGGCTTTTGAACTTTATTTATTATATTTGCCATAGTAAAAGTCTTTCCAGACCCTGTAACTCCTAAAAGGGTTTGAAATTTTTTACCTTGTTCAATTCCTTTTGATAAATATTCTATTGCTTGTGGCTGGTCTCCTGTTGGTTTATATTCTGAATGTAATTTAAACATATCTTTCCTCCTATTTTCCTTATATGTTTCTAAATTTCTTTGTATTAAGTACTCTAAGTGCATTAATAATAGCAATTATAGACACACCAACATCTGCAAAAACTGCTTCCCACATAGTTGATAATCCAAAAGCACTTAATATTAATACAGCTATTTTTATGCCAATTGCAAAAATAATATTTTCTTTTACAATTCTCATAGTTTTTTTAGAAATCTTAATTGCATCTACAAGTTTTGAAGGTTCATCTGTCATTATTACTACATCTGCTGCTTCTATTGCAGCATCTGAGCCTAATCCTCCCATAGCAATTCCAATATCTGAAATAGCTAAAACAGGTGCATCATTTATTCCATCTCCTACAAATGCTAATTTTGCTTTTGCATCTTTTTCTTTTAATAATTCTTCTACTTTTTTAACTTTTCCATCTGGTAATAATTCTGTATAAACTTCATCAATTCTTAGCTTTTCAGCTATATTTTCTCCTACTTCTTTTTTATCTCCTGTGAGCATAACTGTTTTCTTTATGTTCATATTTTTTAAGTTACTAATTGCTTTTGCAGAATCTTTTTTTACCTTGTCAGCTATAACAATATAACCTACAAATTCATTTTCTATTGCAACATATAATATTGTTCCAATTTCATTACATTTTGTATATTGAATATTTTTTTCTTTCATCAATTTTTCGTTGCCAACTAAAATATCTTTTCCATCAACATTAGCTATTACTCCAAAACCAGATATTTCTTCTACTTTAGATATATTAGTCACATTAATTTCTTTTCCGTACGCTTTTTTTACAGATGTTGCTATTGGGTGTGTTGAATGGTTTTCTGCATATGCTGTATATCTTAATAAATCTTCTTTTGATATTCCTTCACATTCAACTTTTTGAACTTCAAAAACACCTTCAGTTAATGTTCCTGTTTTGTCAAATACAACTAACTCAGTATTTGCCAGTGCTTCTAAATAATTACTTCCTTTTACTAATATTCCTATTTTTGAAGCTCCACCAATTCCGCCAAAAAAACCTAATGGTATTGATATTACTAGAGCACATGGACATGATACTACTAAGAATGTTAATGCTCTATATAGCCAATCTGTAAAATTTGCATCTTTTAATACAAGTGGTGGAACAATTGCTAAAATTACAGCAATTATTACAACTATTGGTGTGTAATATTTTGCAAATTTAGTAATAAAGTTCTCTGATTTTGATTTTTTACTACTTGCATTTTCAACCAAATCTAATATTTTATTAACTGTTGACTCTCTAAATTCATTATTTACCTTAATTATCAATAATCCATTTTGATTTATACATCCACTTAATACTTCATCATTTATACTAACATTTCTTGGTACTGATTCACCTGTTAAACTAGATGTATCTATCATAGATTTTCCTTCTATTACAGTTCCATCAAGTGGAATTCTTTCCCCTGGTTTTACTACAATAATATCTCCAATTTTTACTTCTTCTGGACTAACTTTTTCTATTTTATCGCCAATTTTTATGTTTGCAAAGTCTGGTCTAATATCCATTAAACTTGCAATTGATTTTCTTGATTTATCAACTGCATAATTTTGAAATAGCTCACCTATTTGATAAAATAGCATGACACATACTGCTTCTGGAAATTCTCCTACTCCAAAAGCTCCAATTGTTGCAATTGCCATAAGAAAATTTTCATCAAATAATTTTCCTTTAAATAAATGTTCTAATGCTTCTTTTATAACTTCAAGTCCTACTATTAAATAACTTACTATAAAAATTGCTTTATTTATCCATTCATTTGCAAATGGTACAACTAATGCAATAATAAATAAAATTACTGCAATTATAATTTTTCTTAAATCTTCTTTCATATTTCAAATTCCTTTCCATTATTCATGATATTTACAAATTTTTCGTTTGTTTTTTATCTATGTTCTATATGTTCAATTCCTATTTCAAATACATCTTTTACATGTTCATCATCTAACATGTAATATACTTCTTTTCCTACTTTTCTGCATTTTACAATATTCATTCTTCTTAATGTTCCTAATTGATGAGATATAGATGATTTACTCATCCCAAGCACATTTGCTATATCACATACACACATTTCATTTTGGTCAAGTGCAAATAATATTTTTACTCTTGTTGTGTCTCCTAGAATTTTAAAAAATTCAGCCAATTTATTAAACACATCTCCATCTGGCATTTTCTTTATTGTATCATCAACAACATCTTGATGTATAATATTGCAATCACATATAAATTCATTTTTTGCCACTTATGATTCCTCCTTTTATTTATAGTCATAGATTATTTCTAATCCCAATTATTAAAATTTATTTTTTACTCTTTCTTTTTAATATATTTTATGATTTTTAAAATTGAATAGTTATTCAACTGTATTCTTATTATAGTTGAACAGTCATTCAATTGTCAATACTTTTTTATGAAAACATAATTATATTTTTATGATTTTTTGTTACAGTTCATTAAGAAAATATACGCTTATGAGGGGCTGGCTCTT
>FR884465.1 GCA_000435535.1 Clostridium sp. CAG:575
AAAACATTTAACCCATCAGACAAATTCCCAGGAGCAGAAATAGAAAAGAAAACAATGCAATATCTATATGCAGATGGAGATTTATACTATTTTATGGATAATGAAACATATGACCAAATGCCTTTAAACAAAGATACATTAGGTGACTGTTTAAAATACTTAAAAGAAAATATGGAAGTTACAATTCTTTCATATAAAGGAAAAGTATTCGCTGTAGAACCACCAACATTTGTTGAATTAGAAGTTACATACACAGAACCAGGATTTGCTGGAAATACAACAACAACATCTGGAAAACCAGCAACATTAGAAACAGGATTAGAATTACAAGTTCCAATGTTTGTAAATATAGGTGATGTTTTAAAAATAGACACAAGAACATGTGAATACATGGAAAGAGTATAATTTATATTTAAAAAAGTATAAATTGATTCAAAAAGGAAACAATAGGCTATATAAAGAAAAAAGTGAAAATTAATGATATTTGCACATATTAAAGCTTTGTAAAATATATGTCATAAAATATAATAATAAACATATATTGATAAAGTAATAAAAAATTAAAAGAAAGAGAGAATTAAGTAATGAGTGAATCAAATCTTAATGAACAAATTGAAAATCTTTTAAAAGAAATGAAAGAAATAAAAGAAAATCAAAAAGAAATGACTGAAAAAATGTCAAAAATGCAACAAGTGATTGACCATATAGAAAGTGATATTTATGCAGATGAAGGTTTTGATTTTGAGATAGTTTGCCCATATTGTGAGCATGAATTTGTAATAGACGCAGACGAAAACAAAGATGAAATTGAATGCCCAGAATGCAAAAATATTATAGAATTAGATTGGTCAGGAGACATAGAAGAACATGAAGATGGATGTTCAGGTCATTGTTGTGGATGTGCTGGTTGTGATGATGAAGATAATGAAGATGATATGTAAAAAAAGATTGTAGAGGTTAAATGAAAAACCTCTCATTTTTTTTATTAAAAATAATCTAGCGGATTTTTATATTCATTATTAATGCGAAAACCTAAATGCAAATGACACCCAGTAGTAGAGCCATTTGTAGGTTTACCAGTACTATCAAAATAAATATTACCGAGGTACACCAAAAACATACTTTGGACCAACAAAACCAATAACTTGACCTTCATAAACAAAATCACCAACATTAACAATAAAATTTGGAGAAACATGACAATAAGTAACTTTAAAATTATCAAAAGAAAGAGTAATAGTATAACCACCAGCACCTAAAAAAGAAGAAAAAGTAATTTCACCGTCATGAATAGCAATAAGTTTTGTACCTTCTGGGGCCGGAATATCAACTCCATGATGAAAACTGGAAGAAGTTCCTGTAGGAGAAGATCTCTTGCCAAAAGGAGAGCTTATAGAATTATAACCTGGAATAGGCCAGGTAAAACCATTTGGATTAGTATCAAAAAATTCTTTTTTAGAAAAATTGGAAGAATAAGAATTATTAGATTGAAAAACTGGAACAAAAAATAAAGAAATAATAATGGAAATAAAAATAAGAATAAAAATAAATTTTTGAAATAAATTTTTAATATGCATCAGATCCTTTCTTAAAAAGTAATATATTTATAACATATTTTATGCGAAAATACAATATAAAATTGAAAAGTAAAGTTATTTGTAAAAAATAGAAATTAATAAAAAAATTTTGAATAGTACTTGTCAAAAATAAAAAATTGTGCTAAGATAATAAATGTCTTAAGACAATTAT
>FR884466.1 GCA_000435535.1 Clostridium sp. CAG:575
TAATTCTACTACTGTCATTTTTTTGATTTCTTCAATCATTTCTTCTTTACTCATTTTTAAATCCTCCTAATTTTTATTTGTTTTCTTACATTTTAAATGCTTTAATATTATTTGTACTTTCATACAACTATTTTTCTACAATTTTATAATTATGCTTCTACTTCTGCTGTAGATTCAGCTGTAGAACCTTCTTCTTTTTGTATTCTAACTTGATCAAGTGCAACTGCAAATTTTGAAATATTTGCAAGTAATGCTCCAGCAAGCATAGATAGTAGAGTTTCTCTTGATGGTAATTTTGCTAAAGTTATAATTTCTTCTGCAGACATTACTTTTCCTTCAATAACTCCACCTTTGATTTTATAATAATCATTATTTTTTGTAAAATTATAGATTGCTTTTGTTGGTTCTAAGTATTCTTCGTTGCTCATTATTACAGCTGTAGGTCCTACTAATTGTTCATCTAATCCTTCGATACCTGCTTCTGTTAAAGCTCTTCTTGTTATGTTGTTTTTTATAACAGTATATTCTCCACCTACTTTTCTTAATTCAGCTCTTAATTCTGTTACATTTTCAACATTGATTCCTCTGTAATCTGTTAAAAGCACTAATTTAGCTTCTTTAATTTTATTTGCTAATTTTGTTACTTCTTCTTTCTTTTGATTTAATATTGCTTCACTTGCCATTTTTGACTTTCACCTCCTATTTTTTTGAAAATTGAGGCTTAAAATAGTTTCCTATTTTTAACTTCTAATTTACAAAATTTATATCTTTAAAAATTTAAAAACACTTTTTATATCCATATCCGCGGTTATAAAAAGTGCTTATCACTTTATTCTATAACCTCGGTAGGACTTAAGATTTAATTTTGCCTACTGTCTTTGGCTTATATTATATTTATTTTTGGTCTATTAATACACTTGGTCCCATTGTTGTTGTTACAGCAACACTTCTAATGTATTGTCCTTTTGCTGCAGCTGGTTTAGCTTTTATTATAGCATTCATGATTGTTTCATAGTTTTCAGCTAATTTTTCAGCTCCAAAAGATACTTTTCCAAATCCTAAGTGAATAATGTTATTTTTATCTAATCTATATTCAACTTTAC
>FR884467.1 GCA_000435535.1 Clostridium sp. CAG:575
ATTTAAGTCTGGCATTTTTTGTTCTGCAATTGCTTTTACTTGTTCTTTTGTTATTTTAGCAACTTTATCTTTATTTGGTTTTCCTGAACCTTTTTCAATTTTAATTGCTTTTTTAATTAGAACTGCAACTGGTGGAACTTTAGTAATAAATTCAAATGATTTATCTTTGTATACTGTTATAACAACTGGTATAATCATTCCTGGTTGGTTAGCTGTTCTATCATTGAATTCTTTAACAAATTGCATGATATTAACACCACTTGATCCTAATGCTGGTCCTACTGGTGGAGCTGGTGTTGCCTTTCCTGCCTCTATTTGTAATTTAATTAAGTTTGAAATTTCTTTTTCTGCCATTTCTATGGCACCTCCTCTAAATTTACATATATTACTTTTTTGCTCAACCTAATTTTATTTTTTTATTGGTTTTAGGCTGTTTTCATATTTTATATTCATTAATTATTGAACTTTTTTTACTTGTGAAAATTCTAGCTCTACTGGTGTTTCTCTTCCAAACATAGATACTAAAACTTTTACTTTGTGTTTTTCTTTATTTATTTCTTGAACTGTACCTACAAAGCCTTCAAATGGACCATTCATAACTTCTACTTGTTCATTTAGTTCATAATCAACATTTATTGCTGCTTCCTCAAATCCCATATTTCTAATTTCATCATCTGTTAATGGAATTGGATCTGTTCCTGAACCTACGAAACCTGTTACACCTCTTGTATTTCTTACAATGTACCATGTTTCTTCAGTTACTATCATTTTAATTAAAACATATCCTGGGAAAACTTTTTTTAAATTAGTTTTTCTTTTTCCTTCTTTTATTTCTATTTGTTCTTCCATTGGAACAATAATTTCAAAGAAGTAATCTTCTAACTCTCTATTCTTTATAGTTTTTTCAAGGTCTGTTTTTACCTTATTTTCATATCCTGAATAAGTATGTACAACATACCATCTTGGATTCATATCATAATCTTTTTGAGACATCTAGATTAAGCCTCCTTTTTGATATATATTTGTACTTTTAACAATTATTCTTGATTTTCTGTTGTTACATCTTCAGAAGAATTTGTTGTTTCGTTGTTTGTAACATTTTCTTCATTTGTTGAATTGTCAACAATATTATTTGTTGTTGCTGAATTACTTACTATTTGTTTGATTTTATCTATTCCATGTTCATTCATAGATTTAAATGTAAAATCTAAAACAAATACTATTAATGATGTTATAATTACAATTGCTAATACAGCTACAGTATTGTTGAATAATTGTTTTGGTGTTGGCCAAACTACTTTCTTTAGTTCTGCTTTGAAGCTTTTAGCAAAACTAGTTTTATCTTTTTGGTTTTTTAATTCTTTTTTAGCCATTTTGTTTCCTCCCTAAAATAGCTTTATTTTGTTTCTTTATGTGTTGTACGTTTTTTACAGAATTTACAATATTTTACTAATTCTAAACGATCAGTATTGTTTCTTTTATTTTTAGATGTCATATAATTTCTGTTTTTGCATTCTGTACATTCTAATATTATATTTTCTCTTGGTCCTTTTGCTGCCATTTTGATACACCTCCGAATTACCATACTTTTTTTAAACGATGTGAGTATATGTAAAACATATACTTGAATATTTTACCATGTTTATTCACTTATGTCAATGAGTTTTGGGTAAATTTTGTAGATTTTTTCCGGAATTTTTTCCTGGATTTTTTTCACGTTAATTTTACAATTTGTTTTAGTTTTACAAACTATATTTTATTTTTACAATTTATCAATTCTTTTAACAATTCTTTAATTTTATTTTTTCTTTTTTTGAACTGAAAATCCAAATTTTCCTAATTTTTTTCCCATAGTATAATATCCTCCGTTTGCATATGAAATTAAATCACATTTGCTTATATCAAAAGCTCCTTTTTCATCTATGTATTTTTCATCACTATTAATTGCCAAAACATCTGCTATAAACATAGTATGACTTCCTAATTCTTTTATTTCCCTTACTTTGCATTCAACTGAAACAGGACTTTCTTTTATCATAGGACATTTTACAAAATTTGCTTTTTCCTTATGTAATTTCATTTCTTTAAACTTATCCACTTTTTCCCCTGATTTGACTCCACACCAATCGGTTGCTTTTACTAAGTTTTTTGTTGTTAAATTTATAACAAATTCTCCTTGTTCTTTAATCATTTTATATGAGTACCTTGTTGGTCTAACTGATATATATACCATTGCTGGATTTGTATTAATAATTCCAGTCCAAGCTACAGTTATAATATTTGATTTTTCCATTGTTCCGCAACTTACCATTACTGCTGGTATTGGATATAAAAATGTACCTGGTTTCCAAGTTACTTTTGCCATTTGTATCACCTCATAATAAAGCATTTAAAG
>FR884468.1 GCA_000435535.1 Clostridium sp. CAG:575
AAAAAAAGAATATTAATTTGATTAATTTACAATTTTTATCTAAAAAATTAATAGAAAAATCTATAATAAAATAGTGATTTTGTAAATAAATTAGGAAAAATTAGAAATTATTCTTGAAATTTATATTAACAAATCATATAATGTGAACTGTAAATATTTTACAGTTCTTTTTTGAGATAAAAATAAATAATGTAATTAAGTGCAAATAGTTACAAAATATATGTAAAATTAAAATACTTTATTAACAATAATTATGGTAAAAATAGAAAATAAGAAGTTTTATAAAATTGATAATAAAATTCCTAGAACTAAAGAGAACAGATTATAAAAATCTTTTTGTAGGATATGAACAAGAGAAAAAATAAGAAGATAAGCTTGAAGACAATATAATGATTATAAAATATTAGAAAATAATTTCAATATTTTTGTACCAAGCTGAAAAATTCTTTAGAAGGGAAAGATGTTATAATGAAAGAAAAAGTAACAATTTTGATTGCAGATGACAATCAAGAATTTGCAAGAACACTTGCAAACTATATTCAAGAACAAGAAGATATGGAGGTAATTGGACTAGCAAAAGATGGAGAAGAAGCAATTGATATGATAACTAATATAGCTCCAGATGTAGTATTGTTAGATGTTATAATGCCTCATTTAGATGGAATTGGTGTTTTGGAAAAAATAAACATGATAAAAAGTGAAAAAAAACCAACATGTATAATGTTATCTGCTGTAGGTCAAGATAATATTACTCAAAGGGCAATATCTTTAGGAGCAGAGTATTATGTGGTAAAACCTTTTGACATCGAACTATTAATTAAAAGAATAAGACAGTTAAAAGATTTCAAACCTTCTCAAAATTCAAATAATTTTATTAGTAGAGAAATTAAGAATCAATATATTGAGTTAAATAATAGTAGCGATGAAGAAAAAAATTTAGAGGCTCTTGTTACTAATATTATTCATGAAGTAGGAGTACCAGCGCATATTAAAGGTTATCAATATTTAAGAGAAGCAATTATAATGGTTGTAAAAGATATTGATGTAATAAATCAAATTACAAAAAGTTTGTATCCACAAATTGCATTTAAATTTAATACAACACCAAGTCGTGTAGAACGTGCAATTCGTCATGCAATTGAAGTGGCTTGGGGTAGGGGTGACCAAAAAACAGTTGAAAATATTTTCGGTTATACAATTTCAGCAGCTAAAGGAAAGCCTACAAATTCGGAATTTATAGCGATGATTGCAGATAAGTTGAGATTAGAATTAAAGAGTGCTTAGTCTGAGTAAACATTTAGAGAGAAGCGGATTATAAGATAAGATAAAATAGCTCTAAAACTATAAAGTGTTTGAAAATACATATAGATTATGTGAAAAATCTGCTACTAAACCAATAAATGAAATAAAAAGAAACCTATAAACTTTTCTTATTCATTGGTTCGTGTTTTGAATATTTAAAACATGAATTTTTGAAAAAGAGAGGTTTTTTATTATGGAAAATTTATTGTGATATATTTATATAAAATTTCAGTAATAAATAATAAAAAAAATTAGTATGTTCGCTAGACAAATATGTAAATATGTACTACAATGTTCAGTATAGGAAATGAGAATAAACAGATGTGGTTTGCCTCCATAAAGGAGGTGAGGCTTATGATAGAAATGCAATTATTAATAAAAACAATATTTATTTTATATTATTCATTAATTGGAGTAACTATCATAGCTTTTGCCTTGATTATAGCACTAGTTATAATTATTAGCAAAAGTAGATAACCAATAAAAAAACACATCTGTCTTGACCGGGCAATGTGTTTTTTACATACAAACCTGGCAAACCACGTTTGTGGTTTCTCCATTTCCTATTGTTATTATACTTTGAATTAATGATAAAGTCAATAAAATTTATTATTTTTTATGCTCTTTTGGGATTACTATATTTTTTGGTTTTTCATCAGTACATTTTGGTTTACCAGGATTTAGGTGGTCATATGCTTTTGAAATATCTAAGTTTGATCCATCTCCATCAACAATTTCAATTGTTTTTTTATTTTCTTCCATGATTTTTACCTCCGATATAACTTAAATTAATATTATCATAAAAATATTAGAAGCGCAAGGAAAAAAACAAAAAAAGTTATTGACATAATGCAAAAATAATGTGATAATATAAACATAATTTTGTAGGAAAAGTAGGAAAAAATATGGAGATACAAAAAATAGAATCAATAATAGAAGCAATTCTTTTTGCAGCAGGTAGAGAGGTTAATATTAAAGAACTTATAATGACTTTAGAAATGAATAAAGAAGAGATAGAAAATATAATACTAAGTATGCAAGAAGAATATAAAAATGAGAATAGAGGAATTGAAATTATAAAAATAGAAGATAATTATCAATTATGTACAAAAAAGGATTTATACGATTATGTATATCCGATTTTGGATAATAGAGCAAAGCCGAGTTTGTCTAATGCAGCGTTAGAGACATTAGCGATTATTGCATACAATCCAAAGATAACAAGAGCAGAAATTGAATCAATAAGAGGTGTAAGTGCAGATGCATGTATTTATAAGTTATTAGAATTTGGGCTAATACAAGAAGCTGGAAAATCTGATTTACCAGGAAAACCAATGACATATGCAACATCTGAACAATTTTTAAAGATGTTTGGTTATACTTCTTTAAATGACTTACCGGAATTACCGCGTTATAAATTAGATGAAAATCAACAGATAGTAATTGATGATTTAATAGAACAAAAAGAAAATGAAGAAGAACAGAAAAATCAAGAAAATATCGAAACAGAAGCAATTCAAGATAAAAAAGAAGATTTAAAAAATGAAGAAGAAAAAATTATTAAAAGAGAAAATAATGAGGAAGATGTAATAGAATAAGAAAAAAGCTGAGAATAAAGAAATCTAAAAAATTAAATAAAAAAATGAAAGAAGGATATAGAAATGAAATTATCAAAAACAGGAATGGGTACAACAAAATTAAACAATATTGATGAGATGTATCCAGGTCAAAGTATATTACTACAAACAAATCAATTAGTCCAATATGGGGCAGGGCTATTTGCTTATAATACAGTTCCATTATTAGTAAGAAGAAATATAGAAAAAATTATAGTAGATACATTAAATAAATATGATTGTATAGAATGTTTACTTCCAACATTACAACCAGATACAATTTGGAAAAATTCAGGAAGATATGATCAATACGTAAATGATGGAACAATGCTTATTACAGAATCAAATAAAGGAACATTCTGTTTAGCTCCAACAGGGGAAGAAGCAATGTTAGAATTTGCAAGGGAAAAATTAAAATCTTATAAGAATTTACCTGTAACATATTATCAAATAGGAGAAAAATACAGAAATGAAATCCGAACAAGAGGATATTTATTAAGAGGTAAATCATTCCCAATGCTTGATGCATACAGTTTTGATGCTGATATAGAAGGAATGGAAAAATCTTATAACAATGTTAGAAAAGCATTTTTAGAAATATTTGAAAAAATTGGGTTACCTGTTATTCCAATTGTTGCTGATAATGGGGCAATGGGTGGAAAAAAATCAGAAGAATTTATGATGATATCTGAACAGGGAGAAGACAAAATTCTTTATGATGAAAAAACAGGAATTGGTTTAAATACAGAAATATTAGAAAGAGAAGATTACAAAGAATATTTAGAAAAGGAATATGGAATAACAGATATATCTAATTTAAAAGAAATTAGAACAATGGAATTAGGACATATTTTTCAATTAGGAACACGTTATTCAGAGATGATGAATGGTAAATTTATAAATCAAGAGGGAAAAGAATGTTTATATTATATGGGATGTTATGGAATTGGTGTAAGTAGAACACTTGCAGCCTTATATGAACATTGTGTAATTAATGATTCAAAGTGGGGACCATGTGGTTTTAATTTACCAGAAAATATTGCACCATTTAAAGTTCAAATTGTTCCAAAAATGGATAATCAAGAAAAAGTTGATTTAGCTAATAAGTTATATAATGCATTAAAAGAAAATGGAATTGATAGTATTTTAGACGATAGAGAAAATCTTACAATTGGTGCAAAAATAAAAGATTGTAAAGTTTTTGGTACACCTTATTTAGTTGTTCTTGGGGACAAACAAGATGGAGAAAATATAGAATTAGAAAATACTAAAACTGGTGAAATCATTAAGTGTACTATAAATGAAATAATATATAAAATATAATGTGAAAAGCCCAACTTGAGTTCAAGCTGGACTTTTCTTGTGTGGCTTATTTTTCGCTTTATCCTAATAAATTACGGCAGCTGTAAAAAATTTTTGAATAGTAATTACTAGTAGTGCTGCGAGTTCTAAAAGCACTTGGATGTCTTTCTCTCCATCTTCTTGTTGAAAGAGGTACATTATCCTGGTTTGAGTGTATTTCTTTTATAGTGTCTACAAATGATGAATTACTGTGATGGATGGATGATATTGCCATAATTTTCCTTTCTGCCTTCTCTGGTTTGATTTTTTATAGAGATAGGACTTTACTGCGTATTAGTAGTTACTTTAAGTATAACACAATTTACATAAAAAGGCAATGACATAATAAAATTTTGTATACATTTAAAATTCACAGTTTTTTGGTGTTCTAGGGAATGGAATTACATCACGTATATTTTGCATTCCAGTTAAATACATAATAGCTCTTTCAAATCCTAAACCAAATCCAGAATGAACACAACTTCCGTATTTTCTTAAATCAAGATACCATTCATAGTTTTCAAGTGGCATATTCAATTCTTTCATACGGTTAATTAATTTATCGTAATCTTCTTCTCTTTGGCTTCCACCAATTATTTCTCCTATGCCTGGAACTAATAAGTCAGAAGCAGCAACAGTTTTTCCATCTGGATTTTGTTTCATATAGAAAGCTTTAATATCCATAGGATAATCAGTTACAAAAACAGGTTTTTTGAAGATTTCTTCACATAAATATCTTTCGTGTTCTGTTTGTAGATCTACACCCCAACTTACTTTATATTCAAATTTATCATTGTGTTTTTCTAATTCTTTTACAGCATTTGTATAAGGAATTCTAACAAAATCAGATGTTATAACATGATTTAATCTTTCTAATAATCCTTTATCTATAAAATTGTTGAAAAATTCCATTTCTTCTGGGCAATTATCTAATACATATTGGAAAATATATTTAATCATATCCTCAGCTAAATCCATGTCATCTTTTAAATCAGCAAAACATATTTCTGGTTCAACCATCCAAAATTCAGCAGCATGTTTTACTGTATTAGAATTTTCAGCTCTAAAAGTGGGACCAAATGTGTATATGTTGCGGAAAGCTTCGGCAAATGTTTCACCATTTAATTGACCACTAACAGTTAAATGAGCAGGCTTTCCAAAAAAGTCTTTTGAAAAATCAATTTGTCCATCTTCTGTTTTAGGAATATTTGTTAAATCAAAAGAATTTACGTTAAACATTTCTCCTGCACCTTCAGCATCACTTCCGGTGATTAGTGGAGTATTTACATATACAAATCCTCTTTCTTGAAAAAATTTGTGGATAGCATATGCTAATGTGCTTCTTACTCTAAATACTGCATTAAAAGTATTTGTTCTTGGACGAAGATGTGATATTGTTCTTAAATATTCAAAAGAATGTTTTTTCTTTTGAAGTGGATAAGAAATATCAGATAAGCTTTCAATTTCAATTTCTGTGGCTTGTATTTCGAAAGGTTGTTTTGCGTTTTCGGTTTTTACTAGAGTTCCAATTACTTTTATAGATGAACTTATTGATAATTTGCTAATATCATTGAAATTTGATAAGTTATCTGTAAAAACAATTTGGATATTTTTAAAAAATGAACCATCATTTAGTTCAATAAATCCGAATGTTTTAGAGTCTCTTACTGTTCTAACCCATCCTTCTAAAGTGATATTTTGGTCTATATATTTTTCTGTGTTTCTGTATAAATCTTTTATTGTTAATTTTCCCATAATTTACCTCCATTATTATTATGAATAAGATTATACACCAACATACACTAAAATTCAATCTTTTATTAATAATACACTTGAAAATACTGAAAAAATATTGTAAAATAGTAGATACTAAAAATTTAGAGGAGGGCTAAACAAATGGTAAGCCGGAAAGAAAGTAGTAAAAAGATTTTTTTATTAGTAATTATAGTTTCTATTTTTATGCTAATGTGTTTAAGTACTAATGTAAAGGCAGAAAGTAGTCAAATGCAAGTAGGATATGTAGATGTTAAATCTGGGCTGAGAGTACGAAGTGAAGCATCAACAAAGTCCGAAATAATAGGACATCTTAAGCCGGGCAATTTAGTGGAAATTATGAAAAAAGAGGGAGATTTTTATCTAGTAACATTTTATGAAGATAACCAGCAGATAAATGGCTATGTGTATAGTCAGTATGTGAGTATTCCTGAAAAAGAAGGATATAAATTAATCTCTGCTGCTGTTATAACCTCAAGTAAAAGTTCTGACAACAGAAAGTTCAATATGTCTTTAGCTTGCGATAAGCTAAATGGACTTACATTAGAATCGGGAGAACAATTTGATTGGTATGGAGCTAATGGAGTAGGAAAAGCTAATAAAGCTAATGGGTTTAAAAAAGCAAAAGTCATAATGAATAAAAAATATGTTGAAGGTTATGGTGGTGGTGTTTGCCAAGTTAGTACTACATTATATAATTGTATTTATAATTTAGGTATTACACCTGATGAAATACATCACCATAGTTTACCATCTAGTTATGTGACTAAGGGAATGGATGCAACAGTTGCATATCCAGCAAAAAACTTTAAATTCACAAATTTATATGATTATAAAATTGAGTTTGAGGCTTTTGCAGATGGAGAAAAAGTAACAATTCTTTGTTTTAAAGAAGCAGATTAGTATCGAGTAGAATATGAAAAAAGCTGTATTGTAAAAAAATTATACAGCTTTTTTCTAAGACAATAAATTAAGTATATGATTTTTGTATTTTTATAGAATAAGTTAAGTAAATTATTTTAATAATATATCTAATATTTGTGGATAAATTTTTGAAGCATTATTGTTCCAATTAT
>FR884469.1 GCA_000435535.1 Clostridium sp. CAG:575
CAAATTCTCTACGTCCCCGATGTTCCGTCCCCGATGTTATTTTTAATATCCATAAAATTGCATACTTTCACATCCGCAATAAGAAGATTGATAACCATTTAATATAAATACTCTCCAATATTGATATGGTTCATCTACTTTAAATTCTGTAAAATAATTATCCTTACTAACGTTTTCTAATGTTATAACATCTGTAGCATCTGTCCAAGTTATATTATCATTACTACATTGTACTTTTACATCTTTACACCTATAATTATTATCGCTACCATTAAAAAATCTAACAATTTTAACATTCATTTTCTTATTAAAGTTGTATCCTATGAATGAATTATTAATAGCTCCCTCTTCTGTACACCAATAACTTGATGTAGAAAAAGCTCTAAAAGCAGCATAACTTGAGTTATCATATTGAGTGCTGTATAATAAATTTGTATTATTTATTAAATTCGGAACTAATTCTGTTCCTGTAGATGCTAATAATGTTCGAGCATTACTTTTTGTTACTATAACATTTCTAAATTGTATATCATCTATAAAACATTTTTTCAACTCTTCTGATTGTGAAAGTTTTGCTAAAAAATCAGTTGTACAAAGATCTCCAAACGAAAGATTAATATTGTTTTTATCTAATAATCCTTCTATTTTTCTTGTCTCCTCAGTTTTTGCAGCCAAACTACTTGTATCAGCATATTGATATTTACTTACATCTATTTGTTCTTTTGCTTCTGTAATCTTAATTGTACCTTCTGGTCTTATATATCCTTCAGGTATAGAGCCTTTATCAGCTATAGCTATTCCATCTATTTTTGCTAATTTTAAAGTTGAATCGATTTCAAATTCATAAGGATAATTCTTTAATTTAGTAAAAATAGAAGAAATATTGGTTACATCTATTTTATCTAAACTAGCATGTTCTTTACTTGAAGTTAAAACATATTCCATATCATTATATTCACATAGTTTATCAGCTAAATATTGTAAATTTGGTAATTGTTAATTTTCTGTATAACTTGATATTTGAATATTTGTTATTTTCAAATTCATAGTTTCAGTAGCTTGACTTTTCTTTGTTTCATCCCTTGCATTTTGTACTTTATTTAATAATCCATTTTCTCCTGTCAATGTTGCTATTGCTACACCAGCTAATATTAATAAAACTATTATTGTTATTATTAATGCAATTAATGTTATTCCATTTGGTTCTTTTTTATTATCTAAAGAGTTTCTATTTACAGTCTCAACGGTTTTAACATATGTATTTTTTTGCATATTTTTTCTCCTATGTTTTCTTTAATTTTCTATTTTTATCTTATCATAATCGATATTTTTATACAAGAGAATTTATTAATATTGTTTAACTTTTAATAAATTATATTCTTCTCAGGATTGTAACTATTCTGATATCATTTTTCCTAGATACATTATGCTTCTTTCTTCTGTATTTTATTTGCATTTCTATATCTATCATTATTCCATTGTCTAGTTTTACTTTTAATATTTTTTTTGACCATTCTTGTTTCTTTCGAATTTACCAAAACGATTAAATAAAATCAATATTTTAGTGAATATTTATTATTATATTTACAATTTATTTGAACACTACAGTCTAAAATATTAGTCTCCCTTCTTTTTTTATTTTTGATTATTTAATGATATTTTTTA
>FR884470.1 GCA_000435535.1 Clostridium sp. CAG:575
GTCATATGTTACATAGAATGTTGTATTTTTATCAAATCCACTTAAATCTGGTTCATTTACTACTGCTGGAGAATATAATTTTGTCATACTTCCTACTATTTCTCCTTTTTCATTTAGTCCTGTTACATTAACAGTGTTATCTCCTTTTATCATATCAGCAAATTCAATAACTTGTTTTTCAATATTTGCTATTTCATCTGGATTGCTTGTACTATCTAGTGTTTTAATTATATTTCCATTTAATGCAAAAGTATATTTTACAATTTGATTTGTATTTGTAATAGCTGTATTTAACTTAATATTTTTAACTGTTACAACACCTCTATATACTGACATATCAAAATTTATTGTTGATGGCGTTGTTATATCTCCTGCCGTATATTTCATTGCCCAATATCCTGGTATTCTGTAATCACTAAATTGAAAAGCCTCTGGTATTTGGTATCCTTCTTCTTGTAATTGTTTCCACGTAATTTTATTTCCATCAGCATCTATATAATTATTTGAAGTATCAATAAATTTAACATCACTTCGCTCACTATCCTGATTTAATTTAAAGCAATACCTTGGTATCCATACATAATAAGTATTTGCACCATTTACTTCATAATAAATATTAGCCCATTTTGCATCTTTATAACTATACCATTCTGAATCATTTACAGCAGTTGATGTCCATTCTCCTGGTACCATTTTTCCATCTTCACTTATATTTAAGTATCTTGTATATTTACTATCAAAACCACTTAAATCCGGTTTATTAACATATACACCATTTACTAATACATATTCCCCATTTATTTTTTGGATTTCTTTAAAAATTGTTTCTGTTACTTCTTCTTTCCCTACTTGTTTAATTATAAAGTCATATCCAGTTTCTTCAACAATCTTATAATCTATTCCAACCTTATTTTTTCCATTTGCCTTTAAAATATTTCCATTAGGATATTTTATATATTCTATTCCATCTTCACTCCTTATTGTAATAAGTATTTTATATTCATTATCAGAAATTTTTTCCTTAACTTCATAAGATAATAATGTATTTTTTTCAGCATTTACTTTCTCAATTATTTTAGGAACTGTAACTATGGTAAAACAAGCCAAAATGAGTACTAATATAATAACAATTAATAATATTATTACAACTTTTTTGCTTATTTTTTTAGTTATTTTCTCACAACTTTTTTTTGATTTAGTTTTATTTGTATTGTTTCTTTGTTGATTGTTCTCTTGTTTTTCCATAATTACTTCCTTTCCTAAAATCCTGACATTTCAAATAAACAAGTTATCTGTTTAAGTAAATTTTTTCGATATTTTTCTTTTTATTTTGACAATTTTGACGGAACAAATTGTCTACGTCCCCTTTGTTCCGTTTGTTCCCTTTGTTCCTTTGATTTATTCTCCTGCTGTGTATTTCATTGCCCAGTATCCTGTTAG
>FR884471.1 GCA_000435535.1 Clostridium sp. CAG:575
GAAAGGAAAACTGTATGACCCTATCAACATTGCTTAAAATTCTCATTGGTATTGCATTTCTTTTACTAATTATTCCACTTGCTATAAGTGGTCCAGCATTATTCATATATACAATCATATGTAAAAAATTGACTTTAAAAGTTTTTTTATTAGCATTAGTATTAACATTATCAAGTGTTGTATCATATTTTCTTGGTACTTTATTTCTATACTATGCTGAGAAAGATCTTTCTAACAGGCGGTAATCTACAGTCAATACCGGGCTGGCAAATATCATTTATTTGCTAGCCTTTTTTATACTGATTTCATTATGTCTTTTACATTTATTTGTAAGCTATCTACTCCATTAAAACTGTTTATTTCTAATGTTCCTACAACATCAATTTTATCACCAATTCTATAATCTTCTGCTATTTTTCCCAAATTAAATCCGATTGCATTTATTATATTATTATTGTCCTTAAGTGTTAATTTTATATGTTTTCCTTCTGATAGTGCTCTAATAGAATCAATTTTTAAATTTCTAAATGCAAATATTGGCATTTTGTTTCCTTCACCATATGGTTCTAATAATTTTAAGCTTTCTACCATTTCTTTATTTATTTCATTTAATTCTATTTTTGCATCAATATTTATAATTGGAATTATCTCATCTATTTTTGCTTCTTTTGCTACATTTTCAAATTCTTCTGCAAATTCTTGGAATTTATCTGTTTTTATTGTTATTCCAATTGCCATTGCATGTCCACCAAATCTGTCTATTGTATCTTGACATTGCATTAGTGCTTGATGTAAGTCAAATCCTGGTATACTTCTTCCAGAACCCTTTGAAAATTCTCCTTCATTGCATAACAAAATGCTTGGTTTAAAATATAAATCTGTAATTTTTGATGATACTATTCCAATCACTCCATGATGCCAATTTTCTCCCGATACAATAATTGCATTTTTCTCATTTAATTTATTTTGTTCTATTTGTTTTACTGCATCTTCATATATATTTTTTTCTGTTTCTTGTCTTATTTTATTGTATTCATTTAGTTTTTTTGTTAATTCATTTACTTCATATATATCTTTTGATAAAAATAGATTTAGTGCTTCATCTGCATGCCCCATTCTACCACATGCATTGATTCTTGGTGCTACTCCAAATGATATTGTAGTTGAATCTATATTTTTATATCCTGATGACATTAATAAACTTTGCAGTCCTAAGTTTTTGGTTTGTCTTACTAATAGTAATCCTAATTTTGCAATTGCTCTATTTTCATCAACTAATGGAACTATGTCTGATATTGTTCCTATACATACAATATCTAAATATTTTAAATACTCTTTTTCTTCTAAGCCTAATTTTATTCCTATTGCTTGAATTAATTTAAATACTACCCCTACCCCTGCTAAATCTCTGCATGGATATTCATTATCTTTTCTTTTTGCATCAACTATTGCTATTGCATTAGGTAGACTATCTCCTACTTCATGATGATCTGTTACTATTGTTTCTATTCCTAATGAATTTGCATATTCTATTTCTTCTATTCCTGATATTCCACAGTCAACTGTTATCATTAATTGATATTTATTTTCTGCTATTTTTTCAATTGCTGGTTTGTTTAACCCATAACCTTCTTCTAATCTATTTGGAATGTAGCTGTCTACATGTACTCCTCTATCTTCTAAAAAGCTTTTTAATACTGTTATACTTGTTATTCCGTCTACATCATAATCTCCGTAAATGATTATTTTTTCTTTATTTTGCATCGCTTTTAATATTCTGTCTACAGCTTTTTTCATGTCTGGCATTAAAAAAGGGTCGTGAAAACTTTTTCTAGTTGGATTTAAAAAAGCTTCTATTTTATCTTCTTCTATATTTCTGTTTACTAAAATAGAGGCTAGTAGTTTATTTATATGATATTGTATTGATATTTTATTTATTTTTTCTTTTTCTTCTTCATATATTTGCCACTTTTTTTTCATATTTTATTCGATATATTTATATATCTTTCTCCTTTCATTCCTCTTTTTTAT
Source organism: Clostridium sp. CAG:575 (assembly GCA_000435535.1). Classification (GTDB taxonomy): domain Bacteria; phylum Bacillota; class Clostridia; order TANB77; family CAG-508; genus CAG-269. Next base: position 2,032 of record FR884471.1, read on the forward strand.
TTTTTATATTGTATAACATTTTGAATTATTTTTAAAGTATTTCTAAGAAAAATAATATATTATTTTTAAATTTTTGTATTATAAATAATAATAT
>FR884472.1 GCA_000435535.1 Clostridium sp. CAG:575
TAGATAGGGGATTTTAATGGAAGAAGAATTTGCCAATAGAATTAATTTAAATACAGATTTAAGCAATATTTCAAAAATAATATGTAATAAATATAACTTAGGAGAATATATTTCAGATGCTGTTATTACAGTAGGATATGAAGATTTTAATTATACACTTGAAACTACTCAAGGAAAATATTGTGTGAAGGTGTTTAATAAAGAAAGAACAGATATAGAATGTGAAAAATATATTGAAAGAATTGAATTAGCTTCAAAACTTAATATTAATACTCCAAAATTATATAGAGTTGATGAAAAAAGTGAATGTAACATAAAACTTGAGAATATTAAATACAGATTGTGTGTATTTGATTACATAGATGGAAAAAGTTTCTATGATCTAGGCAAAATACCAAATCAAGATGAAATAAACGAGATAATAAGACAAATGGCTATAATACATAAAGCAACATTACAATCAGATTTTATTTATGATAAGTGGGCTATTATAAATTTTGTAAAAGAATTTCAAAATAAAAAACAATATTTGAATGGAAATGATTATAAAAAATTAGAAGAGTTATATAATAGATTTTTACAGGTGGATATAGAAAAATTACCAAAAGCATTTGTTCATGGAGATATTATAAGTACAAATGTTATGAAAGATAAAAATAATAAATTATGGATTATAGATTTTGCAGTTTCTAATTATGTTCCTAGAATTATTGACTTAGCAGTAAGTTCTTGTAATTTATGTTTAGATACAGAAAACAAAGAAAATACAAAGAAAAAAGTAAAAATGATTTTAGAAGAATATCAAAAATATAATAAATTAACAGATTATGAATTAGAACAATTTCCATTATTTTTTGATATTGCAAATGCAATGGGAATTTTACAAATTAGTCATTTGAATACCCTAGGAGAATTATCTGAAGAAGATAAATTTTGGTATGATGAAAGTGAAAAAGGGTTAGAATTTAGTAATGAAGAATTTTGGAAAGATATTTATGTAAAAAAATGATGTGAAAGACAATTTATAAATTATGAGGTGAAATAATGAAAATATTAATAGCAGGATTTAAAGGAGATGATAACTCCGCAAAAATATTATTAGACTATATAAAAAAAGTATGTAATGAAGATATTTTATATTTGGAAAATGATTTTGAAATAAGTAGTAAACAAATAGAAGAAAAATTATTAGAAAATTATGATAATGTTTTGATTTTTGGTCAAAAACCAAATACTACAAATATTTACTTTGAAAATAATGCTATCTTAGAAGGAAAAAAATTAGTAACAGATTACTATTATGGTGCTTTAAAAGAAAATTTAGAACAATATGCTTACCAAGTAATGAATTCGTATGAGGCTGGAAAATATTTATGTAACAATGTATTTTTTAGAGCATTAAATTTTAAACAAGAAAATAATTTAAAATCAAAAATTGCTTTTATACATATTCCAACTATTGATAATATTGAAGATATGAATCGTTTATCAAGTTCTATAAAAGATTATATTGAAACTTTATGTGAGGAGAAAAAATAATTCTCAAATGTATAACGAGTTTTTATCATTAAAATAGTAAAATTGTATACGATGTAAAAATAGAGATTCTTCACAGAACCTCTATTTTTACTTAAATTTCAATTTTAGGCTGATACTTCTCAAGCCACATATTAACCTGGCATAGATAAGCCATCAATTGTGGCCCAGTCATAAGTTGCCCAAACCAAGGCCTTGTAAAGGCATTTCCATCAGTATTTAAAATATCTAAAATATATTCTCGGTTAAGCAAATTATTAATAGGAGCATTTTTATCTTTCATAATATCAGAAAGCATTTCCTTAACCTTAGCTAAATAAGTTGGATTATGAGTCTTTGGATAAGGGGATTTTTTTCTATCAACAATTTCATCAGGAAGAGAGCCTTTACATACAAATCTTAAAAGACCTTTTTCACGACCCTTTAAAGCCTTTATTTCCCAGGGGATATTCCATACATATTGAGCTAAACGATAATCACAAAAAGGGACACGAAGCTCAAAACCATTATACATAGCCATTCTGTCAGAACGGTCTAAAAGAGTTTGCATAAACCAATTTAAGGTAAGATGAGAAATTTTTCTTTTTTGAGCAGTTTCTTCAGAATCAGAATCCAAAATCTCAACCTCGGATAAACTTTCATTATATCTGTAATCAATATAACTTTTTAAATTGATTTTACTTCCTATAGAAGGATTTAATAATTTTTGTCTCTCATCTAAAGCAATAGACCAAGGAAAAGTGCCACTTGATAAAGCATCTTCTCTAAAAAACCACGGATAGCCACCAAAAATCTCGTCAGAACATTCTCCTGTTAAAGCAACAGTCATTTCCTTTTTTACATTTTTACAAAATAGTAAAAGAGAAGAATCAATATCAGCCATACCAGGCATATCACGAGCAATCATAGCATCTTCTAAATATTTTGCAAGTTCAGGAGTATCAATAACAATGGAATGATGTTTTGTATGCAAATTACGATTCATTAAACTAATGTAGTAATTATCAGAATTAGGCTGAAAATCACTTTTAACGAAATTTTTATCATTATCCACATAATCTATAGAATAAGTATCTAAAGGTGGCAGACCATTATCTTGACAATAATCAGCAGCAAATTTTGTTATTATACTTGAATCTAAACCACCAGAGAGAAAAGTGCATAAAGGAACATCAGAAACAAGCTGTCTTGTAATAGCATCATTTAATAAAAACTTTACTTTATCACAAGTCGTTCCAAAACTATCTGTGTGTGGTTTTGAAACTAATTTCCAATAACGTTTAGTCTTAAAACCATATTCGTTAAAAACAGCATAATGTGCAGGTTTTAGTTCATAAATATTTTTAAATATAGTTGTGCCAGGAGTATGTGCAGGACCTATCCCAAACAGTTCAGAAATGCCTTGATTATCTAATATTTTTTCTATTCCAGGATATTCAAATAACGCTTTAATTTCAGAGCCAAAAATAAGAGAACCATCTTTCAAAGTATAAAAAAGAGGTTTTACTCCAAAATGGTCACGTGCAAGAAAGAGTTCTTTTTTTCTGCTGTCCCAAATTGCAAAAGCAAAAATTCCATTTAGATGATTAACAACATTATGACCATAATGTATGTATGATTTTAAAAGTACTTCTGTATCACAATGACCATTAAAGGAAAAGCCATTTTCAACTAAGATATCCTTTAATTCTTTTGTATTATAGATTTGACCATTATATACAATCACGTATTCTCCATATGAAAATTTTTCAATCATAGGTTGCTTGCCACCAACAGGGTCAATAACAATCAATCTTTTATGACCAAGAGCAACATTTTTATTTATGTAATATCCATCTTCGTCTGGACCACGTTTTGATAAAGTAGAATTCATATTAAGCAAAATATTTTTCATAGATGAGATATCATTTTTAAAATTAGCAAAACCAACAAATCCACACATAAATTTAAACCTCCAAAACTTATATAATTACAAAATAACTATAATTAATATATGCAACTAAATAAAAAAGTTGAATTAAAATAAAAAATATGTTAAACTTAGAATGTCGAAGGGGATGAAAATTTGAAAACGAAATATTTGAAAAATATAATAAAACATTTTAATCTAATTACTAAACACAGAATGTTAGTATTCAAATTATGTATAAAGGTAGGAGAACCATGGAGAGGATTTATGCACGATATTTCTAAATATTCCCCAACAGAGTTTTGGGAAGGCATAAAATATTATAATGGTGGACATTCTCCAATCACAGATTGCAAAAAAGCAAATGGATATTCAAAAGCATGGTTACATCATAAAGGAAGGAATAAGCACCACCCAGAATATTGGGTAGACTTTAGTGCACCAGAAAAAACTCCAATTATGCCATATAAATATGTAGCAGAAATGTTATGTGACAAATTGGCAGCTGGAATAATATATAAAGGAGAAGATTGGACAAAAGATTATCCTTTACAATATTGGTCAAGAGAAAAAGAAAAAATATTAATAAATGAAAAACTAAAAAATTTAGTTACTGATTTTTTAGAACAGGTAAGCAAAAATGGAATTAATGAAGTCTTAACAAAACAGAATATAAAAAACTTATATAAAAAATATTGTGAAGATAACTCAAAAAAATTATTAATAAATAATATTTCAGAGTAATAAAAAACAAAAATATAAAACGAGAATTTGACGACACTTTCTAGAAAAAACTTACTGTATTGGCAATTAAAATTTTGCCGTAAAAAATTTTATAAAAATCAAAGCCTTAAAATGGTTGACAAATTTGAAAAATACTTGTATAATTTTAAGGTGCATGAAAAAAAGAAAAAATTTCAAATAGATATAAAAACTATATCTTTAAGCAAGGGGGGAATTAAAATGGCACAACCAAAAAGAAGATGGTCAAAAGCAAGAACACATTCAAAAAGATCTACATGGAAAAAAGAACAACCAACTTTTGTAACTTGCCCAAATTGTAATGAACCAGTATTACCACATAGAGTTTGCTCAAACTGTGGATACTATGATGGAAAACAAGTAGTTGCAAAAAAAGAAACTGAAAATGCATAGTTATTAATAGCACATTATAAAAGTGCTATTTTTTTTACTTTTTTTATAAAAATATGTACTTTTTTTGTTTAATATGATATTATTATGTCATAAAAATACGAAAGAAAGCGAGGGAGTATTATGTTTGAAAAAATCTTAAAAAGATCAAGTTGGACAGACATATTAATTTCACTAATTTTTGTGATATTTGGTATATTATTTATAGCAAGACCAAACGAAACATTAGCTGCAATTTCAACGATTTTAGGAATTGTATTTATAGCTATTGGAGTACTTAAATTAGTAGAATATTTTACTTCAGATACAAAAGAGGACTATTTATTAACAATTGCATTAGTTTCTGTAATATTTGGAGTAATATTATTATTCTGTTCAGATGCAATATTGTCATTATTTAGAATTATTTTAGGATTATGGATTATAGCAGCAGGTATAATGGATTTCCAAACAACATTAATTTGGAAAGAAATAAAATCACCATATTGGACATTAACATTATTATTTTCTATGTTAATGATTATAGCTGGAATGGTAATATTAGTAAGCAAAGATATTTTACTTACAACAATAGGAATAATGATAGTTGTTTATGCTGTCTTAGATATTATTGATAGATTTATTTTTATCAAAAAAATAAATGACTATAATAAAGATTAGACATTGGGGACGTAGAGAATTTGTCCCATGATTTTGTAGAAAAATGTCGAACGATTTTTGTTGATTTAGAAATAAAAATA
>FR884473.1 GCA_000435535.1 Clostridium sp. CAG:575
CCAGTTAAACAACGTCCCCAATGGTTGACTGGTTGAAAAGGGAGAAAAGATGGAAAAAGAATTTAAATCAGGATTTGCCACAATAGTAGGAAGAACTAATGTAGGAAAATCAACATTAATAAACTTATTAGTAGGAGAAAAAGTAGCAGCAATAGCTAATAAAGTACAAACAACAAGAACGGCAATAAAAGGAATTGTAAATAGAGAAAATTCTCAAATTATTATTACAGATACACCAGGAATTCATAAACCAAAACATAAATTAAATGAAACAATGGTGGAAACATCATTTGCAATGATACCAGATTGTGATGTTGTATTATTTTTAATTGAAGCAACAAGTGAAGATATAGGTAAAGGAGATAGAATAATTCTAGATAAGATAAAAGAAAGTAATAGAAAAACTATTTTGATAATAAACAAAATTGATCTAGTAAAAAGAGAAACATTATTAAATTTAATAGATATATATTCAAAGGAATATCCATTTACAGCAGTAATTCCAATATCTGCTACACAAGATAAATATAGAGATATTGTTTTAGATGAAATTGAAAAGAACTTAAAACCTGGTCCTGCATATTATGATATAGAAGAATATACAGATCAAACTTTAAGGCAATTGGCAGAAGAAACAATAAGAGAAAAAGCACTAAAATTATTACAAGACGAAGTACCACATGGAATATATGTAGAAGTGGAAAAAATGCAATTAAGAAAAAATAAAAATGATGAGGATATTTATGATATAGAAGCAACTATTTATTGTTTGAGGGATTCACATA
>FR884474.1 GCA_000435535.1 Clostridium sp. CAG:575
TTAAATAAGATATTGCTATCATAACAATTATCATTAACCACACAAACGGCGATTTTTTATTTAATTTATTTGTATTTTTATCAATAATATAAGGATTTTGAAAAGAACTTTTAAAAAATATTTTTGTTAAATTAAATATATTTTTTATTTTTTTAATCATTTTTTATTATCTCCATAAATAATTCTTCTAAAGATTTATTTTCCTTTAGCTCCTTTTTCATTTCCTCATAAGTTCCAACAAATACTAATTTTCCTTTATCAATAATCCCTATTTTATCACACAATCTTTCTGCAACATCTAAAATATGTGTTGAAAAAAATACCATATTTCCTTTATTTACATGTTCCCTCATTAACCTTTTTAATTCAAAAGATGATTTTGGATCTAATCCTGTCATTGGTTCATCTAATATCCAATTTTTTGGATTATGCAATAATGCACCAATAATAACTATTTTTTGTCTCATACCATGAGAATAACTCTCAATCTTATTATTTAAAACATTAGAAATTTCAAATTTTTCAGATAATTCATTAATTCTATTCTTTCTATCATCACTTGAAACCTCATATACATCTGCCATAAAATTTAAATATTCAATTCCTTTTAATTTTAAAAATGCATCTGGACTATCTGGAACTAAACCCATTGACATCTTTGCTTCTATTGGATTTGTTTTTATACTCTTACCATCTATTATAATATCACCATTATCAATATCTAATATTCCTGCCATCATTTTAATTGTTGTTGTTTTTCCAGCTCCATTTGGCCCTAAAAAACCAAATATTTCTCCATCATTTACTATCATATTTAAATTATCTATAACTTTTTTTCCTTTTTTATATTCTCTAGATATATTTTTAAGTTCAATCATGTAATCTCACTCTCCTCTATTGGATTATAAAACAAAAGAGGTCGCTTTGCAACCCCTTTATTACATACCAAATGACATTTTAAAATCTAAATTATCACCTAACTGCATTATTACATTTATTTCTTTAATTTCTGAATTTTCGTTCATATAATCTGTTAATTGTACTTTGCAAACATAAATATCTGCCGCTTTCTTTTCACAACTTTTAAATTCAAATTTATTATAACTATAAAAATTGTTTTCTATATAATTTTGAAATTCTTCCTGTGTTTTAAAATAATTATTTTTAAAACTATCTGCTATACAATTATAAGAAGTTCTATAATCATGTCTATTAATCATTTGAATAAATTTATCTATATTCATTTGAACTTTTTCTTCATCAGTTGATTTTATATATTTATTAGTAAATACCTCTGATTTCAAAGTATAAGTATCAAATTTTATATCTATACTCTTATCTTCATTCTCATCAAAAATATATAAATTTCCAAACTGATCTTTAGCAACATATTCTATATAATTTTCATAATTATTCACAAGATATTGTTTCATATCAATTTTTAAAATTTCTTGTCTATTGTTATTTATATAATTTCTAAATTCATTTATATTGCCAAATCTACTATTCTTATACTCTTCTTTCATTAAAGTATATGCCATATCTGGATCAGATAACATTAATCTTTTTAATAAAACAAAATACTCATTTGTCACATATTCATTAGTTATATTTTGATTTTTATACATATTATAATCATTTTTATTTATTGCTATATTTTCATTATTTAAAGTTATATCGTCTATACTATTATAATTATCTATTACTGGTTCTATAGAATAAGTTTTATTTTTCATATCTAAATTAACTATAATAAAACTTTTACTAATAAACTTATTATTTAAAGTCTGTATTTCCCCATAAACTACATATTGATTTATATTTTCTTTTTCTAATACTTTCATTTCTAAAGGTATAAAAATTTCTTCTTCATCAATTGTTTTAATTATACTAAATAAATTACTTTGTGTTATATTTTGTTGGCTTATAAATTTTGAACTTAACAAACTATATACATTTTCAATTTGAGCATCTTTATTATATTCATTTCCAAAATAATAAATTGAACTCTCTTTATTTAAAGCATTTAAATAATTATTAATACAATTTCTAACAGTATAATATTCTATTTTATCAGTTACAATTTTTTCATTAGTTGAAGAATAATCGATATCTTCTCCAACATCACTTATTTCAGGAATAGAATCATTATTATTACTTTTTTTTAATAAAAACAATATACTTCCTGTTAATAATATTATAATAATAGAAATAATAATTAATATTATTATATGTTTTTTATTCATATAAAAACTTTTCCTTGTAATATATTTAGGTTTTTTATTGGTATCACCCATAAACCAACACTTTAATTTTTCACATATCATATAAACTTTATCTTATAATTCTAAATGCATATGTAAATCTACTCATAGAAAATGTAGATATTACAATTCCTCTTTGTGTATTCATTGCTTCAGCTAATTGATTATTTCCAATATATAATGCTACGTGTCCATTCTTCCACAATATATCTCCTGGTTGTAAATTTGTCATTGCCACTGTATTCGTTTGACAATTTACTTTTATATTATCAGTTCCACGTCCTGCAGCACCGTAATCTAATCTCGAAATTCCAAAATATTGTTGATATAATCTTGATACAAAGCTTGAACAATCATAATAAAATTGAGCATTTCTATTACTTTGACTATATTGATATCTATCGTCATTTGCAATTCTCTTAGCTTCTGCAATCATCAATTCCATCTTTTGTTTATTATCTCCTGTCAATATTGTATCTATTTCTTCTGGTGCTGTCATTCCTTGATATTGACTATAATACATTTGTGCATAAGAAATTCTTGTAGCCATAGAACTTGCTGCATAATTAACTCCTGGTCTTTCAAAAGTATAGCAAAAAGCTTTTGTAGCATCTTCTACACTTTCAGCATTTTCCCAAGCAGTCGCTGTAGCCAAAGATGAACCATAATACTTAGTAGTAGTCATTAATTGATATGATGCATATCCATCAGCACCACCACCTTTAGTAAGCTCTCCTATAAGAAATGTAACCTGTATATTTTCATCTTGCCATGTTGTTCCTTTTGATGCAGCATAATTTCTTAAATTTGTGTTTCTTCCTGTACTTCCACGCTTATTATTTGTCCATTGACAAATACCAATACCTCCTGTTTCTTCTGTGTATCCACCTTCTACTCTGTTAGGATCAAAAGAACCAGATTCATAATGAATATTTCCCATAGCACCTGCTGCAGCTATATCACTATATCCTAAATCTTTCAATGCAAACCAAACTTTTTCTTGTATTGTTCCATTATATATACCTCCACCAGCAAATGAAAATGCATTATTTGCATAAATTGAAAAATCATAAGAATTATTAAATCTATTTTCATCACCTGTAACTTTATATAACAAATAACTTGTCAAATCCACCATATTAACTGTATCAGGATTTTCTTCCAATAATTCAAAAAACCAACTTGTTACTTCTTCTGTTATTTTTCTTCTTGCATTTGTATGATTTGAATCACTTAAAATTGTAACAAAATTATTTTGTCCTGTTCCGTTTTTTATTTCTTCTTCTGTCTTTTTCTCTACCTTAGGATTATTTATTGGTGTCTTTGCAACATATTTTTGTGAATATGTTGTAGATACATCCACTTCTTTTTTATCAACTTGGTGAGTATAATATTTTCCTTTGCATGATGTTATACCTGTTGACATTGTAAGTTCTTTAATTCTTTTTTCAATAATAGGCTTTGAAATATAACCCTCATACCCAACAATTACATTCTCAGTTACTAAAGTAACATTCTTTTTTACATCTTTTTCTAATTCTGTTGTTAAATCACTTAATTTTCCTTTGAATTTATCATACCTATCTAAGTCAGAACCATCTCCAGAAGATGAACTCTTTGGACTATCACTATCTTCTACATATTCAGTATCATCTAAATTTCTTTCATTATTTTCTTGTGATGTCTGAGTTGATGACTCATAATCATATTCTTTACTATAATCTACAACCCATACATCCGCTTTTGTCAAATCTACAATTGGAGTATTATTCTTATATGTAATTACATGTTTTATTTCATAATCTATATCCGTTTTCCATTCGTCAGCCTTCTTCCAGCTATCACTTTTAGTATATGTACCATAATTAGTATTTGCTGTTGCTGTTGCTGAAACATCCACTTTTTTTTCTTTATGATATGTATATGTACTTTCATTTACTGTTGTTGTAATATTATCAAATATAGAAATTACTATTTGGCTATTTTCTACTAAATCTGCTAACTCTAGTCCTACACCTTTATCGTCTCCAATAACTATAATAGACCATAAATATTGAAAAGGCATTGTATACTTATCAACTGCACTTTTATAATTAATAGATTTAGAGTATACATTATATTCTGTTTTTAAATAATTTCCTTCACTCTTTTTATTAGCGTCAGATAAACTATCTGAATATTCATTTAGTTCCATTTCTTCATCATTAGAATTTAATGTCTCAGTTGTTTCATCTACTACTCCTATTAAAACATTTCCACTATCATCTAATGTATAATAATTTATAACATCTGTTCTTTTCTCTTCTATATAACTATTAAAAGTCTCTAAATTTATAAATTGAAGTTTTACTGTTGTGCCATCTGATTTTCGTCTTTCAAATTCTATTGTTCCATTTAAGCCTGTAACATTATCTAGTTTAGGATATTGTGTTATTATTTCTGCATTCATTAATTTTTCTAGTTCATCAACAGAATCTAAATAATTTTCAACAGTTGAACCATTCTTTTTCATTTCATCCCATGTAATTTGTGCCATTTCAGATGAAGTTTTTTCCTCTGAAATTTCTTCTCCTGTTGTTTCATCTGTATGTGTATAAATAAATTTTATCCCATCTTCTGTAAATTTTATACTTTTAACATATGTAGATGCAGCATATGGGACATTACCCATATCTCCTTCTTTATATGTTCCATCATCCAATGTAATAAGCATAACAGCAGAAGATAATATTATAACTATAAAAATTATTGCAATAACAGGAATTAAAATTTTCCAATGTCTACTAAAAAAACTTGTTATTTTATCCAATATTATCTTCTCCTTTCTTCTTACTTATACAATCCTAATTTACATTTGCATTAATTTGATAAAATTTATATTCTTCTTTATTTTCTAAATTTTCATATTTTTCATAATCTAAAACAACTTTTGAAAATACTATTTTCTTAATTTTTTTATTTGAACTATAAGTACTTGCAAATTTTATTTTTAAAGAATTTGTAAAATCACCTTTAATTAGCAATTTATTTTCTATTATTTCATTATTATAAAAATAATATTTCATTTCTTTACCATCTAATAAATAAATAGATTTTGTATCATTGCTTGTATCTAATAATATATCTTTATTAGAGTTATTTTGAATAGCTAAATTGTAAATTTCATAATCCATATATATATCTACACTTGTTACTACAATTTTTATATCTTCATAATTTGTTGTTCTATTTAAACTATTTCTTCCAATATAATTATTAATATTTAATTTTTTTTCTCCATTTTTATTTACAACAGTTATATAATCTTGCCTTGTCTCGTTATTGTTCAAATCCCCTGTTCCTAATATATCCCCAGTATATCTTATTTGATAAGTACTATTTGTCCAATTTTCCAATGTATATGTCTTATATGAATTAAAAATTTCATAGCAATATATACGTTTAAAATCGTCTATAGTTGGAAACATATTTTCTTTACATTCATTTGTCAATAATTCATATGCTTGTTCAACATTATTCTGATTACACAATTCTACAAATTGTTTTATTATCTCACTATCTTTCTTTATTGTTTCACTAGCTATAGTTTGTCCAGATACAAGAGACTTATCAGATACAATTTCTGATGTTTGATTATTTTCATAACTTACGTTAATTTGAACATTATTATCAATATTATTTTTATTGCCAACTAAATAATTTAACAATTGAATAATTCCAATAACAAAGACTATAATTAGTATAATCTTTATTATTTGCTTCCTATTCTGATTATAAAATCTTATTAATTTATACATAATTATAGTCTCCTTTTTCTAATTGTATCTTATTCTATTATACGCTCTTATTGCTTTCATAGCCTCTGTTGACATCTCTTCAGTATCTCTATCTTTCCATTTTTCACTATTGTCATAATCTTTTTTAAGAGTTTTTCTCCATTTTTCTACATCGTCGTCCTTCATCTTCTCAGTATTTCCAACTCTATCTGCCATGTTCTTAGTAGCAATTGCTTTCTCTATTGTTGTAATTTTTTCTGCATCTTTATCTTTTACTAAATCCTCAACAGCTTTAATATCCTCCATGTTTGTTATACCATTTTGCATTAATATTGGTACATCCTCTTTCATTATTCTCTTTGACTCTTCTTTTCCATATTTTCTTTCTAGTTCAAATTTATTCTTGTCATTCTTTTGGAAATCTCTTATATATTGTTGTTGCTTTACTTCAATATACTCATCATCGGTTGCATACATTGATCTTTCTGCAATATCCTTAACATTCTTTGGAGCAAAAGAACCCATTGCCTCAGCAGTACTTCTTCCAAATTTATATCCCCCTGTTGCGGCAGCAGTAGTATATTGAGCTGCTTTTGATAAATCTCCAGACGCAATCCCTGCAGCTAATCCCATCATTCCAAAGGTAGCACCTGCTGTCATACCAGCCGCAAATCTTAATGGATGAGCATTTTTTACTTTATTTTTAGCAGCATTAGCCACATTTTTTGCCATACCTTTTCCATAATATTTCAACCCTGTTCCTATTGCACTTGCATATGATCTTTTCTTTATTTTTCTTTTATCTTTCTTATCATCTTTTACAGAGTTATTTATATTATCATTTTGGCTATTATTTCTACTATTATCTCCATCATCATCTCCCATATCGTTTCTATCATTATTTTCTTGTACTGAATTATCGCCTGCATCACCTAAATGATATTCATCTTCTGATAAATCAATTATATTATCATCATCCTCTGTTGGCCCAGGTAAACCACCATTAGGTCCTGGTAAACTGCTATCTTGACTATCATCATATGATGAATCATTACTACCATTTTGATTACTATTCGCCTCATCAGTACCAAAAAATTCATCATCAGTATTAAAATCATTTTTTTGTTTTATTTGCTTTGCATCATCACTTGAAGATTCACCATCTGATTTTGAATTTGCTTTATTATCCATTCCTTTTGGTGGTTTTCCAAACAAATGCTTCATAGCTTCCATAGTAATAGCAGCGCCTGCTGGTCCAGCAAGTAATCCCGGTGTTTGAGCTTTTTCAAATCCAAAGAATTTACGTAATAGTTTTTCTGCTGGTACCATAAATCCTATTGCAACTAAACTATATATAATATTTTCTGATGCTAATTTAAATGCTGATGTTACTAATACAGTATATAAAATTAAATGCATTGGTTGTATCAACAAATTAAATATATACTCTTTTAACCACATATTAAAAGCTTGAGCTTTTCCATCAGTTATTTTATCAATTGGATATGTCATAGCTACTAATGGAGCAATAATCGTTAAAAATGCCATATATAATACCCTTTTTAAATATGTAAAAAGAAAATATACAGTAAATAATACTAAAACAAAAAATATTATTCCATATCCAACATATGATGGACTTTCTTTCATAGCATATTGTGCATTTAATCTAGCAATCCCAACTAAATTTGTCTGCCAACTTATATAATGTACACCATCATATTCTGATCGTAAACCACTTACATCTTGTCCTATATCAACTAATCTATCATAAATTTTATCTTTTTTATCTGGCAATAATGCTACATAAGCATTACTATCTATTGAAGAATCTAACAAATCTGTAATTTTATCTACAAATAAGTTTGCAAAAGACATTATATATTGCATTACAAACAGCAAACATAATGCTACAACCCAGTCCACTAGTAATTGTTTATATTTTGCCTTATCATTAGCTGTAGAAGAAATTAATATATGTATACCAATATAGACTAGAATAGAAAGTAATGCTACTACAGCAATATCTCTCAAAACAGTATACCAATTTGATATAACTTCTCTTAATTGTCTTGCAGTTGATTCTTGATAAATTGTATTTCCATCATCATCTTTAATTTCCTGTCCATTCTTTCCAGTTAAAGGCTTGTCTTCTTTTGGATTAAAAAAGTTCACATCTAATAAAAGAATTTTATTAGAAAAAATTTCTTCTGGAGATATCTGATAAACTGGTAATTCTAGAACATCTGGAAGTAAATCACTATTAAATACAGCTACTCCCGTTAATATTCCAACTCCTGTTGCTGCTGTTACAGTAATAGTTATAACTGTTCCAACACTCGCAGTTGCTATAGCCGCCGGAAGTGCTGCTAAAATAGCTCCTGCCGTAACTACTATTAATGCTGCAACAGCAACTGCTGCAACTATTCCGGCTGCAATTGCTACAATATGATCTACAACATTAGTAGTTAAATCTGTTGTAATTGTAGTATCCCATTGTTGATAAATAACACCATGAATAATATTCATAAATGAATCTCCAACAAAAACAATAAAATCAGAAATTGGTTTTAATAATTTTCCACCTACACTATCGTCTTTTGCATTTACTTCTCCTGTAAAACAAAAACTCACTATAATTAAAATTAAAAGAAACCATATTACTTTCTTAAACAATTTTTTATTTTCATAAATTTTCATAAAGTTTAAACCTCCTGACTACTTTATGCATTATTTCTCTTAGCTATTTCATTCAAGTTTGTCTCAACAAACTCAAATTCTTTTCTCGTTGGCATAATCTTTAAGATTGCAGTATCTGCACCAACCTTTAGTAACCCTTCTCCTTTTTGACAAGTTACTAAGAAATTAGCTTCCCCTTCTGAAAGTTTAAATACTTCTTTTAAGTATTGAATTTCAGATTTATCTTGTGCTAAAAATAATTTTGTATCAGAAGATGTTAAAACTGCCTGTGCTTCTGGCTTCTCATAAAAATCTTGGAATCTTTGAGAAATAATTGCCAAAGAAACATTTCTTTTTCTGGCACGTCTAGCCATTTTATTTAAGAAGTCTACAGCTTCTGGATAAGGTAATAACATCCATGCCTCATCTACTAACACTCTCTTTTGTGTTGCTTTTTTACGGTCCTCACTATTTTTCTTAACAAATTTTTCCCAAATCCAAGAAAGTAAAATTTGTTGTGCAAGTGGTCTTGCAAATCTTTCCTCTAACTGAGAAATATCTAAGTTAATCAATGGAGCTCCTTCTAATAAATCAAATGTAGATTGACCATCAAAATAAGCCATTTGACCATCATATTCTCTTATGTATTGTTTCATAACTTTTAATAAATAACTATAATGATATTGATAATCTGTATTTGTATTTTCCTTAGCTTTAAACATTATTCTTTTGTACCAAGAACCAATAGTTGGCATATCCTTCTTTTCTTTACTAAAGATATTTCCACGTATTACATTATCACTTGAAGCTTTATACAAACTATCTGGATTGCTATTAATTCCCAAAGCTGCATATTCTTCTGCAACAGACTCTGCAATAATTTGTTTCGTCAATTCATTTACTTCATCACTTCTTGTGCTTCCTCTTGCCATTGTAAGTAAAGCTTGAGTAACATCTTCTACTTTATTTTCTATATTCAAAGTTACTCTTTCTTTTCCTGTAATTTCATCTTTTATAATTTCTGGTTCTATATCAAATAAATTTATAACTGTCTTTGAATTAGGGCTTATAACAACATTTATTCCTCCTAAACTCTCTGCAACAATTGTATATTCTCCTTCTGCATCTAATGCCAAACTTTCAATTCCCATCAATACAGATGATCTTGAAATTAAGGTTTTCATTGTAACAGATTTACCAGCACCAGACTTAGCAAATATAACCATATTATAATTTGTAAGTGATGGATGAAAATTATCAAATAAAATTGGTGTACCTGTCTGTTTATTAAATCCTAATGGAACTCCTGTAGGATGTCCAACTTCTGATGTTGTAAATGGAAATACTGTTCCCATTGAATTTCTATCAAATGTATGTGTCTTTCTTACTTGATCATTCATAAATGGTAAATTTGATTTAAATGCTTCCTCTTGCATTCCCCAAGCATTTTTTATACCTACCAATGTTTTTGACATTTCTGAAGATAATAATTTAGTATTACGTTCCAAATCTTCCATACTATATGCAAAAATAGTAGAAATAATTGATGCTTCAAATAACTTATTAAATCCTGCTGCTATTTCATCTCTTAATTGTTCAGCTTCCATTCTTTTTTGTGTTAAAGTACTTTCCCTATTTATATTTCCTTTATCAACAGCTACTATCCTTTCTGTTTCTATCTCATTTATAACTCTATTTAAATCATTTTGAGATTTTTCCTCTTTTACAGGATTAATATAAATTGATGTATTTATATCTCCAAACATATACATATCTCTAAATAATTCTGGAAAAGTACACATTCTAGGAAGTGAAGATACAAAAAAACTTCTTGCATATCTAGTTGCATTTGATA
This sequence comes from Clostridium sp. CAG:575, assembly GCA_000435535.1. GTDB lineage: Bacteria > Bacillota > Clostridia > TANB77 > CAG-508 > CAG-269. The sequence continues at coordinate 10,575 of FR884474.1, forward strand.
TAATTTCTAAATGGTCAATATTAGATGCATCTATTCCTGAAGGTGCAATTAATTCTTTGATATTTTTCTTTTTTAATATTCTTACATCTTCTTCACGATAATCATTATATTGACTTTGTAGATTTTCTTCTTGTTGTTTTCTTTGTTTTTTGCTCATCATCTTTTTCCTCCTTTTCTTTTGTCTTTCTCTTTCCTCTTTCTACTGCTATTTTTTCAATAGCCCTATCTGCAACATCTGATCCTACAGAGCTTTTATTGTCATCAATTATTGCCATAGCCATTTGATCTATTAAATCTTCTAATTCTTTTTCTTTACGTTTTACTGCCTTTTCTTTTTCATTTTCTTCTATTATGTCAAAAACAGCTTCATTTGCTCTTTTTATAGCATCTTCTTCAACTTTTAAATCTAATTCTTTCATTCTTTTATCTAATACATCTGGTGCTGTTGAATATAAATCTTCATATCCAGCATTTAATGTTCTTTGTAAATTAAGTGTTTCAGATTCATCTCTATTATAAGCAACATACAATAATTCTGTTAATTCCATTGAATTTAAAACTTTACTATTTATTCCGCAAACTGCTAATGAATTAATTATAGTTTGAGCTTTTGTATATAATTCTGAAAATGCTATATTAGAAATTTCTTCTTTGTCATAATCATTTGTCCCTAATTCTTCACTATAATATGGAATTATTACATAGTAATGTTTACTTAAAATATTTTTATTTAAACTCATTCTTTCTGTATTATTTACTATATCTACACCATATTCATATAAATTTTTTTGTCTAACAATTTCATATTTTTCTTTTTGCAATTCTTTAGCATCATATTGTCCTGAACGAACCTTTTGATTGTATTCCATTTGTTTATTAACTAAATCTTTTGATATTTCACTAACTTTATCTTTATAAGTATGAATACTGTTACTTAAGTTAACTGTTCTCGTTTGTACATATATTTGAATTGGATATCTTAATGTATTTAAGAATTGTAAAAATCCTTGTTCAACACTGTTTTTTTCTAATCCTGACATCAAATCATAATTAATACCTTGACATTCAATAACCATTAAAAATCTTTTTCCATCTTTTTGAACAATCATATTATCTTGGATTTTATCAAAATCCATAAATTTAAATATAGATTGTTTATTATAACTCTTTGCAGTATTTCCTTTATTCGTTGCTACTTGTTCATTGGTTTTAGAATCTAATTTTTTCTTTTTATTTTTGTTCGGATTGTCTTTTTTTAATTTTAAACAAACAAAAATAATACACAAAACAACTAATATACAAACCATAAAAATTAAAACAGCACTAAACAATTGTATTAATTGATCATTATTCATCTTTTGTATCCTCCTCTTCTTTATACATGTAAATCTTATTTCCATTTTTCTTGAACTTAATCCATCTTAAAATTACATCATCTATATTTTCTCCACCTGTCATTTTCGTAATCTTAAATGCACTTGTTTCTGGAACTTTTAACGTAGCTATTCCAAAACCTATAGCTCCAAAGATAACAGTAATAATTAATCCGATCATTGAAAGTCCTAATATCTTAAACATAACATAAAATATTAATCCAATTCCAGCCCCAACACATGTATATATCAAAGCCTTTGTTGAAAAAATATATAAAATTCTTCCCTCACCCTTATAATTTCTTGGTATTTCATAAGTTCGCATATTTTTTCCTCCGTATTCTTCATATTATAATTATACATTTATATTATATCATAAATTGTGGATAATTGTATAGTTTTTATCAAAAAAAGTGGAATTTTAATAGATTTGTAATATTATTGTAATAACAGTTTTTCAGCAAAAAAAAAAGATAATCCTTACGGATTACCTTATTTAGTAATTAGTCTATTATTCCAATAATAAATGTTGCTATTGAAGATGCTGCTACTACTAATATAATACCTATAATTAATGGCATAAAAGATTTTTTATATTCAGCTTTTTCTTCTACACTTCCTAGCATATATTTAATACCTAATACCATTATAATTATAACAGAAGCTATTATGGCAATATTTCTTATCATTCCCATTATTTTTCCAGCTTGTGTCATAATAGAATTTGTATCACTATCAGAACCATAATCTATTTTTTCATTTAAAGCTCCTGGTGTTACAGCTGTACCTGTTGCTGCAAAAACATTTGTCGCAAAAGAAACTAACATTACTGCTAATAATAATATAGTAAGTATTTTAACTGTTTTTTTCATTTTTATTTCCTCCCTTTTTTATTTTTTATATTAATTACCTAGTTATCTAAGTAAACTTTAATAACAAATTTTATAAACTTTTTCCTATTGTAACAAATATTTTCCATATTCCAAATGCTCCAAATATTACAATACAACCTATTACAAAAGGAATTAATGCATCTTTTATTTGTGCTTTTTCTTCTGCTGATCCTATCATAAATTTAATTCCTAGAATTCCAGCTATAATAACAGCTGCTACTATTCCAGCAAGTAAAAGTATATTATATATATAACTAGAAGTATCTGCTAATTTATTTTCATCAATTGTTACATTTCCTGTTTTTCCAGCGTTAATAAAATTATCTCCACCTGTAATAAAAT
>FR884475.1 GCA_000435535.1 Clostridium sp. CAG:575
TTTTAATTCAACTTTTTTGTACATAAAAATTCCTCCTTTTAAGACAATCTGGCAAAATCAGCAACATTGAACAATGGAGACAGTGTGAACAATGGGGACGGTGCAAATTTGTTCCGTTATTTTTGTCACAGTTTGTCATATATTGTCTTTTATGTTATTTGTTTTTAAATTTTATTTTTATTTAAAATTTTTAGCTACACTTTCAATGTTTTGTAATTCAAATCTATATTGTTGTTGTACATTTGGATATTTTGTATGATCTACTTCAGATAAGAACATTTCTTTTGGTCTTACCCATAGTCCTCCATCTTCATACAACCTTCTATATAAGACAATTTCTTCTTTCGTTTCAGAGTCTTTTGCTATGCCTTCTACCAAATAGTAGTCTCCTTTAAAGTGCTTATAAATTCCATTAATTTTTAGTTCTCGCATATTCTACGCTCCCATCCAATAAAATTTTTCTAATTTTATTTTTGATTTTTTTCGACTTTTTTTAACACAAAAAACGGAACAAATCTTCTACGTCCCCATTGTCCAAAAAAAGATAAAGCTATTTCTATCCTAATTTTCTAGGACGAAATAGCTTTATTTCCGCGGTACCACCTATTTTAATAATGATTTATATATTTTTTACATTATTCTCTTAATTTTCTTTAACGCAGATATACGTTCAAACTTACTTTTTTATAAATTTTTATAAATTTCTTTAAATTTTAATTTTTTCAGTTTGACAACTAGTACGGTGATAACAAATTATTTTTACTTGCCAAATTTACAGCTTACATTGGCTCTCTTTAAGATATTTTATAAATTGCCTTGTCCTTACTTTTGTTTTTATTTTAATTTAATTTTTATTATTATATCACTTTTTTTAGATTTTGCAATAATTTTTATAAAAATCGATGCAATTTCTATGAAATTTATTTTTTTGAGTATAATAGTTATTAAAGGAGATTTTCTATATGAATCAGATTTTGCAAACGAATTCACATCAAAATACTAAAAAATCAACTATTCAAAATATATCTAGTTCAAGTACTGATAAATTACATTACTTTTTTAAAATCCAATTATATTTTTCTATTGTTATTTTTATATTTCTAACTGTTTATGTTGGACTTGTGAAGCATAAATTGTCACAAGAAGAAAATTTTTCAAAAACTATTCTTGAAAATTATAATATGACCAAATTATATTCCAATCAATCTGATTATACCTCAAATAAAACTACCGAAAACATAGATATTACTAACAATATAGATTCTACTTTAGTACCTTATGATAATATAATATCCTCACCAAAAAACTCTTATACAAATGATTCTTCTATAATAGGTATTATTAATATACCTAATCTTCACATCTATTATCCAATTTTTTCTACTTGTTCAGAAGAACTTTTAAAAATTTCTCCTTGCAGATTTTCTGGTCCTATGCCTGGTAAAAGTGGCAATTTATGTATTGCTGGTCACAATTATGATAATGGGAAGTTTTTTAGTAATGTTCCTCTTTTAAAAATTAATGATGAAATTATTTTATCTGATTATACTGAAAGACAGTTTTATTATTTTGTTTCTGATATATATGAAGTAAAAAATGATGATTTTAATCCAATATATGATTTTGATAAAAATTTAAAGTGTTTGACTTTAATTACTTGTAATAATGTTAATAAAAATAGAATTATTGTAAGAGCAATAATGAAATAAAAACTAATTATTAATAGTATTAATTCTCAATAAATTTTACTATAATATAAAATAAAGAATTTCTACAGATTAAATTGTATAGAAATTCTTTATTTATTAAAAATCGCATTTTTTTATTTATTACTACTGTGTAATAAGATTTCCGCTCACTACCACTAAATCACCAAGATATATTTTGAAAATATTTTATTTTCCTAATTTAGCTTCAATTAATTTTGCTATTTCCTGAGCTTTCTCAGTAATATAAGCTTGGTCTTCTCCTTCAATCATTACTCTAACAAGTGGCTCTGTTCCAGAAGGTCTAATCAAAACTCTACCATTTCCAGCAAATTCTTTTTCTAATTTATCAATAGCTTCTTTAATTTCTGCATCTTTATCATAGTCATATTTTTTATCTGAATCAACTTTTGCATTTATTAAAACTTGTGGATATAATTTTATAATTTTTGCCATTTCTGAAGCTGTTTTATTTTCCTCTAATATTGCTTGAATTAACATTAATGAAGTTAATATTCCATCTCCAGTTGGATTGTAATCTAATAATATTACGTGTCCTGATTGTTCTCCACCTAGATTATATCCATCTTTTAGCATTTCTTCTAATACATATCTGTCTCCAACTTTTGTTTGAACTAATTCTAATCCATTGTCACGTGTATATTTATGTAATCCCAAATTACTCATTACTGTTGCAACAACTGTATCTTTTGATAATTTACCTTTCTTTTTTAGATAGTTAGATATAATAGCCATTATCATATCCCCATCTATTTCATTACCTTTTTCATCAACAGCTAGGCATCTATCTCCATCTCCATCATAAGCAACGCCTAAACTCAACTTATTTTCGGCAACAAATTTTTTCAATCCTTCCAAATGTGTTGACCCACAGTTTTCATTTATGTTTATTCCATCAGGATTGTTATTTATTATTTTATATTTAATTCCCAATGCTTTAAAAACTTTTTCTGCAACTACTGATGTTGCTCCATTAGCAGTATCAATACCGACAACAAAATCATCTCGATTTAATTTATCAATTATATCATCAAAATTTTTTCTAAAGAAATATACGTACTCATCTAATAAATCAGCTCTATATTCAGATACTCCAATCTTACTACTAATAGCTGTTAATTCATTAATTTTTCCTGAATCCATTACTTCTTCAATTTCTTCTTCTAATGAATCTGGTATCTTCATACCTTTATTACTAAAATATTTAATTCCATTAAATTCATAAGTATTATGAGATGCTGAAATAACAACACTTGCATCAGCTTGCAATTTTCTTGTTAAATATGCAACTGCTGGTGTTGGAATAACTCCTAACAACTTTACATTTGCTCCATAACTTAAAAAACCTGCAACCATCGCACTTTCTATTAATGTTCCTGAAATTCTAGTATCTCTTCCTATTAATATTGTTGGAGTATGATCTGTATGTTTTGATAATACATATGCACCTGCTTTTGCTACCTTATATACTAATTCCGGTGTAAGCTCTGTATTAGCAATTCTTCTAATTCCATCTGTTCCAAAATATTTTCTCATAATAAAACTTCCTTTCTTTTTACAAAAATATGTTAGTTCTTATTTCTTTAAAATATAAAAATATTACTTAACATTATTTTTATAATATTTCTAAATTTTTTAAGAGTGTCCCTCTT
>FR884476.1:0-12918 GCA_000435535.1 Clostridium sp. CAG:575
AAGGGAACATTATATTATCATTTTTCAAGTAAAGAAGAAATCTTTAATTTTTTAATTGAAGAGGGAATAAAATTATTACAAAATAGTGTAGAAATAAAAACAGCCAAATTAGATAATTATATAGATAAAATAAGAGCAATTGTTTTAATTCAAATAAAGATAGTTGCAAAGTATGAGGACTTTATTACAATTTTATTAAGTCAATTTTATGGAAGAGAGACTAGAAATAAAATGTGTCAAGATTTTGTTTATGATTATATCAACAAAATTGAAGAAATTGTGGAAAAAGGTATGGAAAAAGGGCAAATAAAGAAAGGCAATTCTAAAGCTATTGCTTCAGAAATATATGCCCTAATAGCATCAACATTAGTTTATAAGATGAAAAATGGAAATGAAATAGATGTTTTGAAATTATATAAAGAGTTTGATAGAACATTGGTAGAAGGTTTAAAAGTGGATGCAAAGTAGGAGTTTTTATAAATAATATTTGATATAAAAGTGAAATTATTTTGTGATATAAGGTTTTATCCATAGAAATGTTACAAAAATGTAATATTTCTGTAACTAAAATGTAAACAAAAAAAAATGCAATTCTATTGTAGTTTTTTGTTTGATATTGTATAATTATAAAGAAAACAGTAAAAAGCAAATAGGCGTAAGATAAAGGAGGTAGTTTACAATGTCTAAATCTGGCATAGTAAACGTGAGAATGGTAATCACGGAAGAAAAAATATTATCTAATATAGAAAAAGTTCAAAAAATGATAAATCCTAATAGCAAGAAGCAAATAATACAATTAGAAGAGGACGCATACTTTAAAGATTTAATTGAATCAATAAAAACATATTTAATTGAATATCCTAAAAAGAAGAATTTCCCTAGTAGTGTATATAAGGCAGCTTATGGATTAGTAGAATATGCAACAAATCAATTTGAAGAGAATACAAAAAAAATTGAAGAATTAATTAGACAAAGAGAACAAAATATATCTTTAGCAGGTCAATTAAAAGAATTAATAAATTGTGTTGCAAATAAGGAAGAAAATTGGAAAGAACAAATAAAAAAAGCAGAAGGAACATTTGATGAAGATATAATAGATACATTAAATATATTAGGAAAATGTAAAACAGATAAATCTCAAAATTATCAAGATTCTATGAAATTATTAAATGCAAGAGTAAATAACTTAGAATCAAATTTACATATTGAAATTGATATGGAAAGAATTGAAGATAGATCTAAAGCTTTAAGTTATATTGGAATAGAAGTTGCTGATGCATTAAAAACAATTCCTACACCAATTGAAGAACCAGAAAAAATAGAAGTACAAGAAAAAGAAGAAGAAATTGTAGAACAAGAACAAATTCAACAACAATATATTGAAGAGACAACATTTGAAACAAAACCATCATTATGGCAAAGAATTAAAAATAGCAAAGTTGTTAGAGCCATTAGATATATTACAAAAATTAGAATTGTTATACAATATCCAGAAGCACTTCCAGAGGGAAGAGGAGAAAACAATTAAGTTTTTAATTGATAATAATTAAAGTTTAAGTGGGAAATAGATATAAGTACCTATTTCCCTTATGTTTTTATAAAAATAATAAAAAAAGTTTTGTAAAAGTATTGACATCTAAAATAAAATAGTTTATACTGTATCTTGCGTTAAGCAATTAATATTTATATGCTCCCTTAGCTCAGTTGGTCAGAGCAACCGGCTCATAACCGGTGGGTCCAAGGTTCGAATCCTTGAGGGAGCACCAAAAAATTGTCAAATTAATTTGATAATTTTTTTTTGCTTTTAAAGTAATTTTTGCGAAATATTTGTTTATAAAATTTTAATGTAATTTTATCATATTAGTGCAGTGGTAATAAAAATACTGTACAATTAACATAAAATATGGTATAATATGGATAGTACATTGAAAATAGAAAAATCCAATTTCGAATCTATTCTTAAGGAGGAAAGTAATATGTTACCAATTACTAATTACAAAGAAGAAATTGTTGAGGCGGTGAAAAATCATTCAGTAGTTATTATTACTGCTGAAACGGGTTCTGGAAAATCTACACAGATACCTCAATATTTGGATGATTATTATAGTGAGGTAGTTGTGACTGAGCCACGGATTATGGCAGCAAAAACTTTGGCAAAACGTGTAGCTGAAGAAAGTGGGACAACGCTAGGAGAAAAAGTGGGATATTTAACTGGTTATGATAAGTGTTATTCTAATAATAGCCATATTTTGTATTGCACTGATGGACTTCAGCTTATTAGAACAATTTTTAGTGAAAATAATACAACTGAAAATGTTTTGATTATTGATGAGGTTCACGAGTGGAATCTTAATATTGAGTTATTAGTTGCATACTGCAAATTTATGCAGAAAAAATGGAATACAAAAGTCATAATTATGAGTGCAACTTTAGAGACTAAGAATTTGACTAATTTTTTCGATAAAGATGTTGCAGTATTAAGTATACCAGGAAGTTCATATGATGTGTCATTTGAAGAAAGACCTCGTTTTGACTTTATTGATACTATCAAAGAAAATATTTATGATAGAAGAAATGTTCTGGTATTTGTAGCCGGTAAAAAAGAAATTGCCGAAGTGATGGAAGAACTTAAAAATACAGATGCTACAGTCTTGCCATTACACGGCGAGATGGATTGGGAGGAACAGAAAAAATGTTTTGAGCAGTATCCGAATTCAAAAGTTGTAGTTGCAACAAATGTAGCACAAACATCAATTACGATATCGGATATTGATGTTGTTGTTGATACTGGAGAAGCTAAAATGACAATTACAGAAAATGGCATTCAAGGATTAGTTTTGAAAGACATTAGTCAATCAGACATCAAGCAACGCAAAGGTCGTGCTGGCAGAACAAAGGTTGGAAAATATTTTCTTTGTTCTGATGTTCCTATGAAATATCGGAATGAATATACTATTCCAGAAATTCAAAGAAGCAGTTTAGACAGAATTGTTTTACAAACAGCAGTAATTGGCTTAGATGCTGAAGAACTTCAGTTTTATCATCAGCCTGAAAAGGAGGCTATATTAAAGGCAAAGAAAGAATTGACTATCCTTGGAGCAATTTCAAGTGACAATCATGTAACAGAGATTGGACACAAGGTAGTTAAGATTCCTGTTTCTGTTCAATTTGCTAGAATGATAGTTGAAGCAGAAAAATATGGTGTTACAGAACAAGTTATAATAATTGCTTCGATTATTGAAATGGGAGGTTTACTTACAAATGAGGGACACTATAGTGACTTTACTACTGAAAAAGAAAGTGATTTATTGGCTGAACTTGATGTTTGGAATTACTTACAAAAAATGGAGTATATTGATTTTAAAAGACTTGGAATTAAAAAGAAAAGTTTTTTTAAAATTAAGGAACACATCAAGAAAATGCATGAGTCATTGTATGGAATTGTGAAAATGGAACACAATGATGATAGAAATGCAATTGTAAAGGCATGTGTTAGTGGTTTAGTTTCAGGTATATATGTAAAAGATTATGATAGATATTACAATATAGATGAAACTGAATTTCAGTTAGGCAGGAATAGTTGTTTACCGAGCAATTCAAAAATTATAGTAGGTATTCCAAAGAAAATTGAGTTTCAGGATTACTATGGTAGAACAAATTCTTTGAATTTGGTAAACTTTGCAAGTCAAATCGATATAGATACACTGATAGAACTTGTGCCAAACTGTATCAAAGAAATAACAGAGAAACGTTATTCTGTGAGCCAAGAGGCTGTTGAAGTTACTACTAAAAGAATGTTTGGAGAAATTCTTGTAGATACTAAGAGAAGTTATTTTAGTACTCATCCAGAATATGATAAACTTAAAGCACAATATGAAGAGGAACAAAAAGATGGAAGTAACTTATCTGCAAAGAAACAAGAAGTAGTAGTAATTGATGGAAAGCAATTTGAGATTCATCAAGGAGTATTTGATGAAAAAGCGACAGTGGATATTGACAATGAAACATTGTTTACAACAGATGTAAAAGAGGTTTTTCTGGATTCTGGCAAAAGGGTATATTTTTCGTCAGAAGTATTATGGAACAGAAAAGAAACAAATATTGTTGCTCTTAGAAATGCTGTGGAAATGTATAGACTTAATAACATAAAATCAAGAAAAATGAATGAATGTCAGTCTGTGGTAATAAAAAATCTTGAGGATGTTACTAAAAATCTTGGAAAAATTGGTAAAATTGAAATTGCCAAGAATAATGGAGGATATGGGGATATACCAATTTTTGTATATGGCTATATTTCTCTTAAGAAAAATGAAACATCATTAAAGATTACGGACGATGAGCAGCTTGCAGAAGCAGAAACACAGGAAGCATTACGGTATTTGTTTTATAAGGAGATTGAAAACAAATATGGAGAGAGCAAATTTAGTCATCAAGTCGGTAAGAAAAAGAAAATTCTTACTGAATCAGAAATGGAGGCGAAAAAGGATTTTGATTCCCTTGTAAGGGAAATAACAAATACTATCACTCTTGAAAATTTGGCTGAGAATTTAGAATTTGTTCAGGAATATTATCAGGAGTTAATGGAGTAAGAAAAATTAAGAATATTAAAGAATGAAAAAACTATCAACAATTGTTGGTAGTTTTTTCGTTATAGTTATAAAGTAAATATAAAATATAAGGAGTCAATTAGAGGATAGTTTTTTAATAGAAAATCTATGTTGTTTTAATTAATATAAAATTTAAAATGAATATATATTTTAAATTTGTAAAATATTTAAATAGAAGGAGAATGTTGCTTATGACAGAAAAAGAAAAAAGAGATAAAGGAATTATATATGATGGAAATTATAATGAAGAGTTATTAAATGAAATGAAAAAAGCAAAAGATTTGTGTTATGAGTATAATAATATAAGACTATCACAAGTAGAAAAAGAAAAGAGCTGATAAAAAAGATATTTGGAAAAACAGGAAGTAACATTATTGTGAATTCAAATTTTTATTGCGATTATGGATACAATATATTTGTTGGTGAAAACTTTTATATGAATCATAATGGAGTTATATTAGATGGAGTAAAAGTTAAATTTGGTGATAATGTAACAATAGGAGCTGGAAGTGTTGTAACAAAAGATATTCCATCAAATGTAATTGCGTATGGAAATCCATGTAAAGTAGCAAGGAGAATAGATTAGAATAAATTTATTATTTAATTTTTTTTCAAAATCAAAAAATTTAAAAATATAAATAAGAATTTGATGAAAAATAAAATGTATAAAATTTTCCTTTTTTGAGAAAATAACAGTAGACATAAATTAAAAAAGGAGGAAAATTATGAAAGCAACTGGAGTAGTAAGAAGAATAGACGATTTAGGAAGAGTTGTGATTCCAAAGGAAATAAGAAAAACTTTAAGAATAAAAGAAGGTGATCCACTGGAGATTTTTACAGATAGAGAAGGTCAAGTAATATTAAAAAAATATTCTCCAATTGGCGAATTATCAGAATTTGCTTCTGGATATGCAGAAACTCTTGCTAAGACAACAGGGCATATTGCATGTATTACTGACAAAGATACAATTATTGCTGTTTCTGGTGGTTCTAAAAAAGAATATTTGGAACAAGATATAAGTTCAGAGTTAGAAAAATTAATGGAAGATAAAGAAGTGTACTCAAGTAAAGATAATAGTAATCAATCAATGCCAATTACAAAAAATGATAAAAATGAAAAAAAGAATAATGCACAAATTGTATATCCAATAATTTCTAATGGAGACACAATTGGAACAGTAATATTAATGTCAAAAGATTCAAATACAAAGATGGATGAAGTTGAGAAAAAAGTTGCTCAGTCTGCAGCTACATTTTTAGCGAGCCAAATGGAATTGTAATAAAAAATAAAAATAAGTTGACTAAATTTATTATTAATCAGCTTATTTTTTTTTGGCTTATTTTTGATAACATATCTTTCATCAGATAACCCCACAATATAATCAATAGAGGTGTTGTAATATTTTGCAAGAGTCATTAAATGTGTTATAGTAATGGTTCTATTTCCTTTTTCATATTCAGAATAATATTGTTGAGAGATTCCTAATAAATTTGCTATTTCTTTTTGTAGTTTATCATTATCTTCTCTTAAATCTTTTAATCTTTTAAATTTCAAGGCAACCTCCTAATTAATTTAATAATTATATTGTAACAAAAAAGTTAATTTATGCTACTATATACATTAAAAATTATGTATTAGTGTATTTAAATTACAAGAATATTAAATTTAAAATAAAGTTGTTTTTTACAATTTTTTTATACTATATAGAAATAATGTTAACATAATATAAAATGATAAACATTTGACAATTTCTATAAAATATAGTATAATACAAACGATGTTGCCAAGAGGGCACAAAAATGAGATTTTATAAAACCTAAATAAGTTTAATACAATAAAAAATAAAAAAAGAGAACGGATTAAAAATTGAATAAAAGAGAATTATTATATTAAGGTTGTTAAAATAAATGACAATCTGTATTAATATGACTTTAAACGAAAGGGATTTATTAAAATTGATATATAAAGCTATAAAGAAAAAAATTTTTAGAATTCTTTATAGTTATTTAGCAAGGTATAAATTAAAAAGAAAGAGAGGAAAATTAATGACACAAGAAAATTTAAATCAAAAAGAAGAGAATAGTGAAAAAACTACAAGAAGACCAAGAACTAATAATAGAACATCACGAAAAAATAACACTACAAAAATTAAAAGTGAAAAAAGAGAAGTTCAAGGAGAAAATAAAACAATAGAAAGTAATGGACAAAAGGAAAAAAAGGCAATTAATAAAAATGAACGAGAAAGTGAAAGACAAGAGACAGTAGAAAGAAACAATAGAAGAGGAACGAGAAGAACAACAAATAGAGAAAATGAAAAAAAATCAACACAAAATACAAGAACAACTAGAACAAGAAAAACATCAAGAGAAACATCAAAATTAGAAATCAAAGTTGAGAAGCAAAATGAAACAACAGAAATGCAATTATATAAAAATGCAGAAGTAGCATTAGTAGAAACAAAGAGAGAAAGAAAAAATATATTCAAAAAGCCAAAATTAAAAATTATACCTTTAGGAGGATTACACGAAGTTGGTAAAAATATAACAGTTTTTGAATATGAAGATGATATAATAGTTGTAGATTGTGGTTTATCATTCCCAGAGGATGATATGTTAGGTGTAGACTTAGTAATTCCAGATATTACATATTTACAAAGAAATGTAGATAAAATAAGAGGATTAATAATTACACATGGACATGAAGATCATATAGGAAGTGTGCCATATTTATTAAAGCAAATTAATATTCCAGTATATGCTCCAAAATTAGCAATGGGATTAATTAAAAATAAATTAGAAGAACACAGAATTTTAAGAAGTTCAATATTAATTGAAGTTACACAAGGTCAAAAATTAAAATTCGGAAAAAATTTCGAAGTAGAATTTATTAGAAGTACACACAGTATTCCAGATTCTGTAATGCTTGCTATAAAAACTCCAGTTGGAACAATCTTACATACAGGAGATTTTAAAGTTGATTATACACCAATAGATGGTAAAATAATGGATTTTGGTAGAATTGCAGAATTAGGAAATGAAGGAATATTAGCATTAATGTCAGATAGTACAAATGCTGAAAGAAAAGGTTTTACAATGTCTGAAAGCTCAATAGGACCAGTATTTGATAACTTATTTGATGGATGTACAAAAAGAATAGTTGTTGCAACATTTGCATCAAATGTTCATAGAGTTCAACAAATTGTAAGTTCAGCAGTAAAATATAAAAGAAAAATCGCTATATGTGGTAGAAGTATGATAAATATGATTACAACAGCAAAGGATTTAGGATATATTGATTGCCCTGATGATATTTTTATTGATATAGATACAATGTCGGCGTATAATGATGAACAATTAGTTATTATAACAACAGGAAGTCAAGGTGAAACAATGTCAGCATTAACAAGAATGGCAGCAGGAGATCATAGAAAAGTTAAAATTACACCAAATGACTTAGTTATAATATCAGCAAACCCAATACCAGGAAATGAAAAATCAGTTTCAAAAGTAATAGATGATTTAATGCAAATAGGAGCAGAAGTTGTATATAGTGCTTTAGCAGATGTCCATGTTTCAGGACATGCTTGCCAAGAAGAACAAAAATTGATATTTGCTTTAGCAAAACCAAAATTTTTCATCCCAGTTCATGGAGAATATAGACAATTAAGAGCACATGCAGAAACAGCTCAAATGATGGGAATACCAGCAAAAAATATAGTGATGATGGAAAATGGTAGAGTTGTTGAATTAGATGAAAAAGAAATTAAATTTAATGGAATGGTTCCAAATGGAAGAGTATTAGTTGATGGATTAGGAGTTGGAGATGTTGGAAATATTGTTTTAAGAGATAGACAACATTTATCACAAGATGGTTTAATAGTAATTGTTTTAACAATGGATTCATCAACAGGAGAAGTTGTTGCAGGACCTGATGTTATATCAAGAGGTTTTGTATATGTTAGAGAATCAGAAAATTTAATGGATGATGTAAAAAGTGTTGTAAGACATGAAATAAAAAAATGTGAGGAAAAAGGAATTCGTGATTGGTCTACAATAAAATCAACAGTTAGAGAGAATTTAAGAGATTATATTTTCTCTAAAACAAAAAGGAACCCAATGATTATACCAATTATAATGGAAGTTTAAAATTCAACCATTGGGGACGTTCTTTAATTGGTTGAAAAAACCATTAAAATGTCTTTAATAATATAATGCTTTTTAATCAATAAAATTTATAAAAAAACGGGGGAAATAAATTAAAATGTGGGACTAAAACTTTAAAAGAGGAAGTGTTTAGTTAACATGCCAAGAAATTCAAGAAGAGATTTTCCAGGACTTTTTCATCATATTATGTCTCAAGGAATAAATAAGGAATATATTTTTGATAATGATAAATTAAAAAAGATGTATATAGATTTGATTAAAGAAAAATCAGAGAAAAATAATGTTAAAATAATGGCATATTGTATTATGGACAATCATGTTCACATGTTAATAAATGTCGATAAAATAGAAGAAATGTGTAAATTTATGCAACAAATAAATACAGCTTATGCAAAATTTTATAATAAGCAGTTTGACAGGGTTGGATATGTTTTTAGAAATAGATATCTTTCGAAGGCAATTTTAGATGAGGGACAGTTAAAAAGATGTATAGTGTATATTCATAAAAATCCAGTTGAGGCAAAAATTGTGGAACATGAAAGAGACTATATTTTTTCTAGTTTTAATGAATATATGAAAGATGACAATAAATGTAAAATAATTTGTCCAGATGTTGGAAAATTTTTATTTGGAGATATACCAAAAGAAGAGTTTAAATATTATTTTGATATGATGCACAATTATAAAAATAATGAAATAAATGAGTTTGATAATTTTGAAGTAAAAGAAAAAATGAATCTGGAAGAAATAAAACAAAAGTATTTTAAATTAAATGATGAAGAAAAAATAGTTAGATTGAGTTTAGATGAAAAAATTTCAGAAAGAAAATTAGCAGAAAGCTTTAATAAAACTAGATATGAAGTAAGAAAAATCTTGGAAAGATGGAAAATGAACCAAAATAACAACGTCCCCAGTGGTCGAGAGGAGAATTAATATGGATTATAAAGATTTAGCAAATTTAATATTTCCAGATGCAAAGGAAATATCATATTATGAGGAAAAATATCCTGAAAGAAATTTACCAGAAGGTGCAATTGTTACAAGATTTGCACCAAGTCCAACTGGATTTGTACATATTGGTGGATTATATCAAGGATTAATTGCTAGAAAATTAGCAAGTCAAACAGGTGGAGTATTTTTCTTAAGAATTGAAGATACAGATCAAAAAAGAGAAGTAGAAAATGGAATTATTGGAATAGTAAATTCATTGAAGGATTTTGGGTTTGAACCAGATGAGGGAATGATTTCAGAAAATGAAGGTAAAGGAAATTATGGACCATATAAACAAAGTCAAAGGAAAGAAATTTACCAAGCATATGCAAAATACTTAATTGAACAAGGGAAAGCATATCCATGTTTTTGTACACCAGAAGAGGTAGAAGAAATAAGAGCAAAACAAGAAGCAGCTAAAATAAGACCTGGATATTATGGCGTATGGGCAAAATGCAGAAATGTTACAGTAGAAGATGCAATTAAAAGAATAAAAAATGGTGAAAATTATATAATAAGATTTAAATCTCCTGGAAGAGAAGATAGAAAAATTAAGCATCATGATGTAATAAAAGGAAATGTGGATTTTCCAGAAAATGACCAAGATATAGTTATAATAAAAGCAGATGGACTTCCAACATATCACTTTGCGCATGCAGTTGATGATCATTTAATGCATACAACACATGTAATCAGAGGAGATGAATGGTTATCATCAGTTCCATTACATTTACAATTGTTCCATGAGTTAGGCTTTAAAGCGCCAAAATACGCACATATAGCACCTATTATGAAAAATGATAATGGAAATAAAAGAAAATTAAGTAAAAGAAAAGATCCAGAAGCAGCAGTAAGTTATTATGCAGAAGAGGGAATTCCAGCACAAGCTGTAAAAGAATATTTATTAAATATTGCTAATTCAACATTTGAAAATTGGAGAAGAGCAAATCCAGACAAACCAATGGAAGAATTCGAATTACAATTAAATAAAATGAGTGTTAGTGGAGCATTATTTGATATGGTAAAATTACTAGATGTTTCTAAAACAGTTATATCAAAAATGACAGCTGATGAGGTATATGAAGCTTCTATGAATTGGGCTAAAAAGTATGATAAGGATTTAGAAAAATTATTAGAAAATAAAGAATATGCTTTAAAAGTATTTGGAATAGAAAGAGGAAACAAAAAGCCAAGAAAAGACATTTCAAAATGGTCTGATGTAAAAGAAAACATTTCTTATATGTACGCAGAAGAATTTGAAAAAGATGATAGAGAATATCCATATCAAGTGATAAATGATAAAGAATCACTTAAAACACTTTTGAATTTATATGTTGAAAAATATTATGACGAAAATGATGATAAGCAAGCATGGTTTGACAAAATAAAAGAACTTGCTGGAGAAATGGGATATGCCAAAGAGGTAAAAGAATATAAAGCAAATCCAGATGCATATCCAGGACATGTTGGAGATGTAAGTACAGCAATAAGAGTTACATTAACAAAAAGAACAAACACACCAGATATGTATGAGATTATGCAAGTTTTAGGAAAAGACGAGGTTATAAAAAGATTAAGACAGTAAAAATAAATGAAAATTCAATAAAACATTTCATTAAAACTTGAAATTTTTAAGGAGATTTAAAGAATGGATTATAATATTGGTGATATAGTTAGAACAAAAAAACAGCATCCTTGTGGAAGCAAACTATGGGAAATAACTAGAGTAGGAGTTGATTTTAAACTTAAATGCCAAGGGTGTGAGCATGTAATTGTTTTACCAAGAGAAAAAGCTTTAAAAATGATAACAAAAAAAATGTAGTGTCTTAGGAGAACGGTTTAGATGGTACAAAAATGTCCCACAAGAACCGTTTTTCTGGGACATTTTTATTTTGGTTAGCATAATATATAATATAACACACAAAAATAAAAAAGTGTTATATTGGGGGGATTTATATGGAACCACAAGAAGTATTTTGCTATGACAAAAAAGAAGAAAAATGTAATAATAAGTGTTTCGGCATTATAACTATAATATTAGCAATTGCTTTAGCATTTGTTGTAGGATTATTAGTGGGAGCAGCAGCTATAGCATCAGAAATATTAGCATCTTTAGCTGCAATAATAGTGTTGGCTGTAGTGCTTGCATTACTTTTAATTTTATCTATAATTTTATTAACATGTAATAGAAAAAAAGATAAAAAGTGTAGAGGAAAATGCAATTGCTAGTTTAGATTTAATTATAGGAAAGGAAAGAAAATTGATATTTGTTTTATATTGATTAACTTTACTAAATTATAATAAGTTATGAGTTAATACCGAGGGTTTACTGTTAAAATTAAAGAAAGTGGTCAAAAAGGATTTTCCTTATTGACCACTGATAATTTCTTCAATTTTATTCCAAATGGTATCACTATAAATTTTTCTTTCAGAAGAAAAAGCAAAAGTAGAAATATCACCAATTGGATTTAATATTTTTTGGATGTTTTTTGTAGCATTTTCTACTTTTGTAATAGCAATTTTATCAGCTTTATTAGCTAATATCATACAAGGTAGACCTGAACGAATAATGTAATCATACATAAGCTTATCATTTTCAGTAGGATTATGACGAATATCTACTAAAAAAATGATAAGTGCAATTTGTTCACGATTAAATAAATATTCTTCAATAAATTTTCCAACTTGTTCTTGCTCTTTTTTTGACATTTTACTAAATCCATAACCAGGTAAATCAACAAAATAAAATTTTTCGTCAATATTGTAAAAATTAATTTGTCTTGTTTTACCAGGTTCACTACTTGTTCTGGCAAGTTTTTTTCTATTTATCATAGTATTTATAAAACTTGATTTTCCAACATTAGATTTACCAACTAAAACTATTTCTGGTAAATTATTTTTTGGATATTGAGCAGGTTTTACTGCAGAAACCTCAAATTTTGGATTATTTACAATCATATTTTTCGAGTATAATATATTTTTATATATTATACGCTCCTTTCTGTTTATGTTTTTCAATCAATATTTTGATATAGAATTGAAACCAGTTTGTTTGGTTTTAAATATTTTTATATTCTATTTTTATTCGACATTTTGTGACATAAAAATGGAACAAATTCTCTACGTCCCCAATGTTCGTCCCCCAATGTTCGTCCCC
>FR884476.1:12958-18557 GCA_000435535.1 Clostridium sp. CAG:575
TTATTTTTTTGGAACTATTTTTTCTGCTCCACCCATATATGGTCTTAAAACTTCTGGAATTGTAACACTTCCATCTTCATTATAGTTGTTTTCTAATACAGCAATTAATCCTCTTGGAGTAGCAACGACAGTATTATTTAACGTATGTAAGAAATAGTTTCCTTTTTCACTCTTAACACGGATTCCTAAACGTCTTGCTTGAGCGTCTCCTAAATTTGAACAACTGCAAACTTCAAAATATTTTTTTTGACGTGGACTCCAAGCTTCTATGTCACAAGATTTTACTTTTAAGTCAGCTAAATCTCCAGAACAACAATCAAGTTGTCTAACAGGAACATTGAAACTTCTGAATAAGTCAACACTTAATTTCCACATTTTATTGTACCAATTCATAGAATCTTCTGGTTCACATAGAACTATCATTTCTTGTTTTTCAAATTGATGAACACGGTATAATCCTCTTTCTTCTAATCCGTGTGAACCAATTTCTTTTCTGAAACATGGAGAATAAGAAGTCATACTGATAGGAAGTTCCTCTTTTTTTATTAGTTGGTCTTTAAATCTACCAATCATTGAATGTTCAGATGTACCGATTAAATATAAATCTTCACCTTCAATCTTGTACATCATGTCATATATTTCTTCAAAACTCATAACACCAGTTACAACATCACTACGAATCATAAATGGTGGTATAGCATATGTAAAGCCATTGTTAATCATGTAATCTCTAGCATATGCAAGCATTGCTTCATGAAGCCTTGCAATATCACCAATTAGATAATAAAAACCAACACCACTTGTACGACCAGCAGATTCTTTATCCATTCCGTTAAATCTTGCAATTATATCAGCATGATATGGAATTTCATAATCTGGAACAACAGGCTCTCCAAATCTTTCTACTTCAACATTTTCACTATCATCTTTACCGATTGGAACAGATGGGTCCATAATATTTGGAATTTTCATCATTCTTGATTTAATTTCTTCTGCATATTTTTCTTCCATTTTTTCATTTTCTTCAAGTTTAGCATTTATTTCTTGAACTTTTACTTTTATACTTTCAGCTTCATCTTTTTTTCCTTGTTTCATAAGTCCACCAATTTCAGCGCTTAAAGATTTTCTTTCAGCTCTTAAATTATCTCCATTTAATTTGGCTTCTCTGTTTTTTACATCTAAATCAATAACTTCATCAACTAAAATTAATTTTTCATCTTGAAATTTATTTTTAATGTTTTGTTTTACAATTTCAGGATTTTCTCTTAAAAATTTAATATCTATCATTTTTATCCTCCTATAAATTTTATTGAAAATATTGGATAATAGAATTTAGGAATTTATTATCAATATTAATTTCTTATCACATTTAAATATGAAACTATTATATACTAATTTTTTGTAAAATTCAAGGAAAAATGACTAAAATCAAGTGGGTTGGGAAAGAATATGTTACAGGTCAGTAAGAAAATAGATATATTTAAATAAAAGTATTAGAGAGTGGAAAATAATAAATTAAAAAGGGAGACTAAAAATATGGTTACAGAAATGGTAAAGTTTATAATATATTCTGGATTGATAGTATTAATTTCTAAATATATATTAGTGGTTACATTAAGAAAATTAGCAGAAGCTTTGAATTTAAATGCAAAAATAGTAGGAGATGTAGCAGGGTATGCAACATCAGTGCCAGAGCTATTAACAATAATAACATCAAGTTTAAGAGGGTTAACTGGAGCTAGTGTTTATAATATTTTGAGTTCGAATGTCATTAATTTGATTCAATATATAGGGGCAATCATGCTTAATAAAAATACTTCAAAATTACGTAATAAAGCAATAATAACAGATTTGATATTAGTGTTTTTTACTATAGTAATTCCAATATTTTTTTTAAAATTTGATATAGAATTAAAATTAGCAATAGTTCCGATATTTATTATTTTATATATTCTTTTTAGATTTTTAAATAATCATGTCCATAAGTTATATTTAAAAAGTGAAGATGCTGAATTAGAGGAAGAAATTGAGGAGAAAAAGTTAGAACAAAAGAAAAAGCCTAAAAAAATAGTTAGATATGTAGTTACTTTAATTGTAACAGGAATTTTATTGTTTATCGTTGGAGAATTATTAGGAGACACATTGGAAAATTTATGTAAGTTATTTGGTGTTTCTGAGGTTATAGTTGGAATTTTATTAGGATTTGTTACGAGTTTGCCAGAGTTAATAACTTTTTTTGAATCTCAAAGACATTATAAAAAAGTTGATGATGATATGTTAGGAGTTGTTGAAGCAACTAATAATTTACTTACTTCTAATATTTTAAATTTATTTGCTATTCAAACTATAGGTATGATTATTATTTCTATAGTAAATATTTAAAAATATAAAAAAAGTATTGACAATTTTAATAAAAATGTTATATATGTAATATATAATTATTCTAATATTTGAAAGGAATGAAATACAATGGATGAAAAATTAAAAGAAGAATATATTGAAAAAATTAAAAATGTAATTGCTTTGAAACCAGGAAGTACAAAGATTGAAATTAGTGGTCTTACAGGTATTCCAATATCAATTATAGAAAAGTTAGTTGAAGAAGGTAGGTTTGAAGAAAAAAGAGGAGAAATAAAAACTTGCAAAAAAAGTACAATGTCAAATGAGGATAGAAAAAGAGCTATTGAAGGGTTAGCAAAATATAAAGTTGATGTTGCCTCTATAGATCATGTAGAAAATTCAAAAGATGGATATTCTAAATTGGTCATAGATCTAGAAGAAAAATATGGAAATAATAAGAATGATAGTGAGGAAAGATAAAATAAGATGAAGAACTTTTTTGGTAGAATGTTACCAAAAAGTTCTTTTTATATTATAGCAAGATTCTATTGTAGAGGCAATATTAACTAAATACACTTTCCTATAACATAAATAAAGAAATTCACAAAAAATTCACAAATATTTTAGCAAAATGTATTGACAAGTGCTAAAAAAGGATATAATATATATAAAGATTAGCAATCAAGAATAAAGAGTGCTAAAGAGGTGGGAAAATGCTAGAAAATAAAAAAAATGATATTTTAGATTACAGAAAAAAGAAAGTATTACAAGCAATAGTAGAAGAATATATAAATACAGCAGAGCCAGTAAGTTCTAATGCATTAACTAATAACGAAGAATTGCAATATAGTAGTGCAACAATTAGAAATGAAATGGCAGACCTTGAAAAAGCAGGATATCTAGAAAAAACACATACATCTAGTGGAAGAATTCCATCAGAAAAAGGTTATAGATACTATGTAGATGAACTTCTAAAAGATGATAATATCAGTTTAGAAGAAATCAAATATATAAGTGAAAAGCTAGAAACAAAAGTAAATGAAATAGAAGATTTAACAAAAATTGCAACAACAACTATTTCAGAAATAACACATTATACAACATTATCAATAGGACCAAGCACACAGAACTTGCTGATTGAAGAAATAAAATTTGTTCTTTTAGGACCAAGAATGTTAATGGCAATAATATTAACAAATACTGGAATGGTTAAAGAGACAATAATTAAATTTGATGAAGATATAACAGATAAGCAAGTAGAAACAATAAATTATATGTTTAATCAAAAGCTAAAAGGTCAACCATTAGAAATTATAGATGTACCACTTGAAGAATATTTAATAAATGAAATGAAATATAGTGTAAAAGTTATAAAACCAATAATAGAACAAATAAAAAAGGTTTTAGCTGAAGATAGACAAATATATTTAGAAGGTGCAAATAAATCATTTGATTTACCGGAATTTAATAGTTTATCAGTTGCAAAAAATTTTGTAAATATAATTGATGAAAAAGAATTGATGACAGATATTTTAAATTCAGGATTTGCAAAGGATATTAATGTATATATTGGTGATGAAAACGAAAAAGAAGAACTTAAGGACTTTAGTGTAATAACTTTTAAACATAAAGTTGGAGATAAAGATATGGGTACAATTGGAATTATTGGACCAAAAAGAATGGATTATTCAAAAGTTATTTCTGTTATGAAATATATAAATAAAAAATTAAAGGATAAAGGAATTTAAATAACTTAAAGTTTACAAATATAATAAATTAAATTTTGAAAATATAAAAGAAAAGAGGAGATAAAATGTCTGATAAAAAAGAAGAACTAGAAAAGAACGAAAAGCAAGAAAATACAAATACAGAAAGAAATGAATTACAAACAAAACAACAAGAATTAGATGAATTAACAGATAGATACAAAAGAATATTAGCAGAATTTGAAAATCATAAAAAACGAAGCCAAAAAGAAAGAGAGGGACTTTACAATTCAATTCTAGGAGATGTAGTTGAAGTAATTCTACCAATATTAGATAATTTGGAGAATGCAGTAAAAGTTGAGACAGCTGATGAAAATTATAAAAAGGGAATTGAATTAGTTTTAAAGCAATTTCAAGATGTACTTAAATCTAAAGGCGTAGAAGAAATAAAAGCATTAGGAGAAACTTTTGATCCAGAATTGCATGAGGCTGTAAGTAGTGTTCAAGATGATTCAAAGGGTGAAAAGGAAATTGTGCAGGAGTATAGAAAGGGTTATAAGATAGGGCATAGAGTTATTCGTCATTCTATGGTCGTAGTTGCCAATTAAACAAATTATAAGCAGCATCTTACTTCGTTAAACTTCATAAAAATTTTTTCGATGTACAAACGTACAATCTCAAAAATTTTTATTTGTTTGCCTCGTAATATACTACTTCTAATTCGTTTATAAAGTGATAAATTTAAAGATTTATTATAAACTTCGACGTACACACGTATGACTTCAGCTTATAATAAATCACAAAAATTCAAATCTCATCACTTTTAATCAATTTATAAATAGTTATTAAATTTAAAAATATATAAAAAAGCAAAGCAAAAGGATTGATAAAATAAAATTTTGTGAAAGTTTATTTTATGATGAATGGAGTGAAGCAAATAGAAAGGAAGTTTTTTAAAATGGGAAAAATTATAGGAATTGACTTAGGAACAACAAATTCATGTGTAGCAGTTATGGAAGGAGGAGAACCAGTTGTAATACCTAATGCAGAAGGTAATAGAACAACTCCATCAGTAGTTGCTTTTTCAAAAAATGGAGAAAGATTAGTTGGACAAATAGCAAAACGTCAAGCTGTTACAAATCCAGATAACACAGTTATTTCAATAAAAAGAAAAATGGGGACAGCAGATAAAGTTACAATAGAAGGTGATAAATTTACACCACAAGAAATATCAGCAATGATTCTACAAAAATTAAAAACAGATGCTGAAAATTATTTAGGACAAAAAGTAACACAAGCTGTTATTACAGTTCCAGCATATTTTAATGATAGCCAAAGACAAGCAACAAAGGATGCTGGTAAAATAGCAGGTCTTGAAGTATTAAGAATTATAAATGAACCAACAGCTGCAGCATTGGCTTATGGAATGGATAAAGAACAAGATCAAAAAATATTAATCTACGATTTAGGTGGAGGAACATTCGATGTTTCTATTCTAGATATTGGTGATGGAGTATTCGAAGTTTTATCTACAAATGGTAATACACATTTAG
>FR884477.1 GCA_000435535.1 Clostridium sp. CAG:575
AATAAAAATTATAATAATTAAAAAAATAAGAACATTTAGCATAAAAGGACAATTTTAAAAATATCAATTAGTAATAGTAAAAAAGGGAGGGAAAATGGACTCAGAACAAATACAAACAAATAATATAAAGAAAAAACAAATAAAAAAAGAAGGATTCATGCAGGGTGTTATAACCGTAATGTTTTCTCAAGTATTAATAAAGATTTTAGGTCTGGTATATACATTATATTTAACAAATAGACAAGGATATGGAGATACAGGAAATGGTATATCAGCAGGTGCATATCAAATTTACGCATTACTTTTAACTATATCTTCAATAGGAGTACCAAGTGCAATTTCAAAATTAGTATCAGAAAGAGTTGCAGTAGGAGATAATAAGGGTGCTCATAGAATATTTAAAATTGCATTTGCAACATTTGCAATGATTGGTTTGGTAGGAAGTTTATTATTATTTTTTGGAGCACATGTAATAGCAACACAATGGCTACAAATTCCAGAAGCAGAAATGACACTGGTTGCTTTATCACCAGCAGTATTTTTTGTAACAATAGCGTCAGTATTAAGAGGATATTTTAATGGAAGACAAAAAATAAGTACAGGTGCAAAATCACAAACATTGGAACAAGTTTTTAAGACATTGCTTACTATTATTATAGTAGAAGTTATAGCAATATTATCAAATGCATCAACAGAATGGATGGCAGCTGGAGCTAATTTAGCAACAACACTAGCAACATTTTTAGGATTTAGCTATTTATTTATGTATTATAAAAATGAAAGAAAAGAAATTGCAAGAGAAATAAAAAATTCAGTAAATTACAAATATGAAAGAGTATCAAAAATTATAAAGAAAATTTTATTTGTATCAATTCCAATTACATTAACAGCAATAATGTCATCAATAAATAAAAATGTAGATTCATTTACAGTTGTAAGAAACCTAAAAAAATTTATGCCAGAAGATCAAGCAACAGCACTATATGGAATATTAGGTGGAAAAGTAGATACATTAACAACATTACCATTAGCAATAAATGTAGCTTTTGCAACAGCATTGGTTCCAGCAATATCAGCAGCAAAAGCACGAAAAGATAAAAAAACAATTACACAAAAAACATCATTTTCATTATTATTATCAATGTTGATAGGATTACCTTGTACAATAGGAATGATTATATTTGCACAACCAATTTTAAATTTATTATTTCCAAATGCAAATGATGGAGCATTAATTTTACAAATTAGCTCACTTGCAACAATATTTACAATTTTAGACCAAACTATAAACGGTGTATTACAAGGATATGGAAAGTTAATGATTCCAACAATATCTTTAGGAACAGGAGTAATTGTTAAATTTATTTTAAATGTAACCTTAATACCAAATGAAAATATAGGAGTTTATGGAGCTGCAATAGGTTCAGTAGCATGCCATGTAGTAGCATTTATTATTGCATTTACTTCATTAAGAAAATATATAAAATTAGATTTGACTCTTTCAAAATTTGTAGTAAAACCGATTTTAGCAACAACAATAATGTCAATTATATCTTATTTTATTTATTTTGTATTAAGTGGAATAATTGTTGAAAGATTGGCTACAATAATAGCAATTACATTGGCTATAATAATATATGTAATTTGTATTGCAATTTTAAAAATTTTTACAAAAGAAGAAATAAAAATGTTGCCATCAGGAGAAAAAATACTTAAAATTTTAGAAAAATTAAAAATTTATTAGAAAA
>FR884478.1 GCA_000435535.1 Clostridium sp. CAG:575
AATTATTGTTAATATATATAAGTTTATATTACTATTTTATAAAAGTATTACATTTTTAATGCAATACTTTTTTATTTTAACTTCTTCTAACTTGCAAGTATCTTTTCAAATTTTTTTATTCCTTCCATTGTTTTTCTTTCATGTTTTTCTATTTTGTTTATTATTTTTGCATGTTTTTTGTTTTCAACCCTCTCAATGGATTCACATAAATTTTGTATCTCTGCAGATACATTTTTTTCTATCTCTTCTTGTGTTTCTTTTAGCTTTACATCTAATTTTTCTTCTGTTTCTCTTAGTTTTCTATCTAGTTCTTCCTTAATTTCATTCTTAATTTCATCCTTTGTTTCTTCAATTTTTGTATTCAATTCTTCTTTTGTTTTTTCAATTTTTTGGTCAATCACTTTAATTTGTAAATCAATATCATCAAGTTTTTTCAAAATTTTTTCTTCCATTGGCATCCTCCTTTCGTCAAAATTTGCTATATAGTAATATTTATTTTCAACATAAAAATATTTTTAATATCCAAAATTCATATTGTAAAATTATTATAATATTATAGAACTAAAATGTCAATATTTATTTAAAAGTTTTACAGAAACTTTAGCTTACTATTATGTTTAAAATTAATCTTATATATGGGAATCTAGCCGATTTTAAATTAATAAATAAAAAATTCGAATTAAAACTATACTATCTATATAGCTATATTATGTATATCATAATATTCAAAATTTGTAAATATTATAAAAAAAATTTATATAAAAATTGAACGCAAAATTCGACAATTATAGACAACAAAATGGAACAGTTTTTGACTGTCCCATTTGTCCATTATCCTAATTCTGCAAAGTATTTAATAGTTCTAACCATTTGGCTTGTATATGAGTTTTCGTTATCATACCATGATACAACTTGTACTTGATATAATCCATCTCCTATTTCTGTTACCATTGTTTGTGTACTATCAAATAAAGAACCATATTTCATTCCAATAACATCTGAAGATACTAAATATTCATCTGTATATCCAAATGATGCACTGCTTTGTGCTTTCATTGCTTCATTTATTTTTTCCTCTGTGATGTCTTGTCCTTTAACAACTGCTACTAATATAGTTGTTGATCCTGTTGGTACTGGAACTCTTTGTGCAGATCCAATTAATTTTCCATTTAATTCTGGTATAACTAAACCAATTGCTTTTGCTGCTCCTGTTGTATTTGGTACAATGTTTACAGCTGCTGCTCTTGCTCTTCTTAAATCTCCTTTTCTATGTGGTCCATCTAATACCATTTGATCTCCTGTATAAGCATGAACTGTTGTCATTATTCCTGATTGAATTGGTGCAAAGTCATTTAATGCTTTTGCCATTGGTGCTAAGCAGTTTGTTGTACAAGATGCTGCTGATATTATTTTGTCTTCTGGTGTTAATATTTTTTCGTTTACTCCAAACACTACTGTTGGTAAATCTTTTCCTGCTGGTGCTGAAATAACAACTTTTTTAGCTCCTGCATCAATATGTGCTTGTGCTTTATCTTTAGATGTATAGAATCCTGTACATTCTAGAACTACATCTACTCCTATTTCTCCCCATGGTAAATCTTTTGCGTCTTTTTCTGAATATATTTTGATTGTTTTTCCATCTACTGTTATTGAATCTTCTCCTGCTTCTACTGTTTCAGCTTTTTCATATCTTCCTTGTGCTGAATCATATTTTAATAAATGAGCTAACATTTTAGGACTTGTTAAATCATTGATTGCTACGATTTCATATCCTTCTGCTCCAAACATTTGTCTAAATGCTAGACGTCCTATACGTCCAAAACCATTAATGGCTACTTTTACTGACATAATAATTTCCTCCTTAAAATTCGTATTTTTATTTTTTTCTATCTTTAGTAGTTTTACCAATTTTTTCTTTGGCAATACAATTCTATATCAAATTTGTTTACTTTTCAAGGGATATTTTAAATTTTATCACCTGCTATCTTAAATTCCTTTTCCATATAGCCTTTCTAATACTATAATAAACATTGCATGTGACCATCCTAGCCCAATTACCCAATTAGGTTTAAGTGTTTCATTATTAACTTGTTCTCCTAAAAAATAATGTTTTCCTACTGTTTTTATAACAAAATCAAAGCATTCTTTTGCTTTTTTCTTTTCTCCTGCTTCTAAATAATATAATGTTATCCAAAGATTAGCTATTGGCCATGGGTTTCCATTCATATAATTATCATCTTCAAATCTCTGATATCCACCTGTATATGTTCTCAAACTTAGATTTATTCTTTCGACTGTATTTTGAATTTTCTTTTCTTTTGCTTTAAACACTGAAAATGGTGTGGTTGCTCCTAAAATGCTTATATCCATTTTTCTGTCTTCTGTATTTCTTATATATGATTTCTTATTTTCATCATACATATTTTGATTGATATATTTTTTTATTTCAACTTTCATTTTTTCTAATTCTTTTTTTGATTTCGATATTTTTTCTTCTTTTAATCTATTATTATCAAAATCAGATGTATTTTTCCCTAGATTCTCATATATATTAATCATACTATCAAAAGCAGAATATATACTAGCTAATGAATATAAATGAATTCCTTCGTTCATTTCCCATAAATCATAACTAATATGATATTTGTGTCCTTTTGAGCTTCCCATTTCATTTTCTATTTGTTCTTTTACTATATCTTTTTCTCTATCATCTTTTACATTTATTTCAAGCCAATCTTCTACATATCTCTTAAGAAAATCTGTTGCTTTTTCACACATTTGTAAATTATCTTTTAAAAACTTAATTGATTTTGTGTATTTATAATGTTCAAAAACTCCATAAACAACACTTGCTGTTTCATCAACTTGATATCCCCAACAAGGAGCTAGTTTTCCATCTGTAAAAAATCTTTGTTCCCACATACCATTTTTACTTTGTGTTTTTTTACAAAATACTTTATAAAATTTTTCTGTATCTTTATCCATTTTTAATATATCCATTGCTTTTGTAATAAATACTGCATCTCTTGGCCAGCAATAAGCATATCTACCACATTTTGTAAAATCTTCATCAATTTCCGGTGATGCTATTATTGCTCCTGTTTCAGAATTTGTTAATAATGGAAACAATAATATACTTCTTTTATATATTTCAAATATTCTTTCTTCATAAGTGTTTTGTGGTTCTTTTATTTTTAATCCATTATGACTTTTTACGTATTTTCTCCAATATGCTTTTGTATTTTGATATTCTTTTTCATAATCAATTCTTTTTATTCTATCTACTTCTTCCTCGATATCAGATATATTTTTATTTTCATCTATAAATATACAAATTTGTATTTCCTTTTTTTCTCCTGGTTTAATTGTTCCTATTTCATATGCTATTGATGAATCTTTTGACATTCCTATATAATCTTTATCATATATTTCAGCTCTTTTTATTGTATTTTTACTACCATTTATTTGATGTTTTATAATTTTATTTCCTTTTGAAAAAGTTGATACGGCAAAATCATGTGCATATTGTAGCATTCCATTATCAATTATTTTTGCACTTACAAAATTGTTTATATCTGATAATAATTCAGAGTGTATATAAAATTCTGTATTTAAATCAATTGTTCCTTCATTTATAAAAATGTATTTCTTTGCTAAAACATTTTCTTTTAATAACATATAATCTGTTTGTAAAATCTTCATATTAAAGTATGTATTAGTTATTTCTGTGTTTAAAATGTTTGTATCTGTATCATAATATTGCTTATAAATATTATTGATATCATCGTGTAGATAAATTAAGTCAGATTCATTTATTTTTATTCCTGTATGAAAAAAATTTATGTATTGTTTATTGTCCTTACTTGGAAAATACAATCTTTGTAATTCTCCTTTTTGTGTAAAAGTTGCAATCATTTTTTTATTTCCTATTATTGCTTCATTTAAATAT
>FR884479.1 GCA_000435535.1 Clostridium sp. CAG:575
TATATTCTACTTCATTCCATTGTGCATATAGTGTTATTGCTGATGTTGGCAAATAACTATCTCCTGCTTCTCCTATTTTGCTTCCACCTGTTTTTGATGTATACCATCCTTTAAATGTTGTTCCTGTTTTTGTTGCATTTGGTAATATTATATTTTGTCCTTTATAAGAAGCTGTAAGTGTTCCTGCTGTTTCTGCAAATGTATATGTTGTTCCTACAAATGTTCCTCCACCTGTTAGATTCCATTTGTCAAACACTGTTGTTTGTGTTATTTGAGTTTTATCTGATGTTCCTCCGTTTGTATCAAAGTTTACTACAAAACCATCTGGGTTTGCTGTTGGATTATTAATTTGTTTTGTTGTATTAAAATCTTGTGTAAAGTTTTGTGCTGTTGTACTTCCATTCCATGTTCCATTATTTGGATTTACTGTTAATTGTGTTTTTATTGCTTCCCATTGTGCTTTTAATGTTATATCTGTTGTTATATTTACTGTTGTTGTGCTTTCTACTTTATTTGAACCATTATACCATCCTTTAAATGTATAACCAGTTTTTGTTGGTGTTGGTAATTCTCCATATGTTCCTTCATTTCTTACTGTCTTACTTGTTGTTGATACTGTTCCGCCATCTGCATCAAAGTTTACTGTATATTCTGCTCCTAACCATTTTGCTGTTAATGTAGTGTCTGATGTAATATTAACTGTTGTTGTGCTTTCTATTTTATTTGATCCATTATACCATCCGTCAAATGTATATCCTGGTCTTGTTGGTGTTGGTAATGTTCCATAATTTTGTCCATAAGTTACTTGTTTTGTATTTGAACCAGTTATTGTTCCTGTACCTGGATTAAATGTTATATTATATTGATTAGCTGTCCAGTGTGCATATAATGTAATATCATTTGTTGGTGTATATGGTGATGTGATTTTTGTTCCTCCATTTTGTAATGTATACCATCCATCAAATGTATATCCTGTTTTACTTGGTATTTCTAATTCTACTGAATTTGCTACATAAGTTGCTGTTAATTGTCCATCTCCATTTCCAAAAGTATATGTAATTCCACTTATATTTCCATTTCCTGTTGCAACCCATTTATCAAATTTCATTGTTTGAATTATATTTTTTGTATCTCCATCATTATTTAATGTTATTGTATATCCATTTGGAGCTGTAGGATTTGTTATTGCTGTTGTATCGTTGTATGCTCCTTTTACTGTTGAATTATTTGTTGTTCCATTCCAAGTTCCTCCATTTGGATTTACTGTTAATG
>FR884480.1 GCA_000435535.1 Clostridium sp. CAG:575
CTTTATTTTCTATCATATTACTAATAAATTTATAATCATAATTTTCAAAACATTTCATTTTATCACACATAACATATCCTCTTTAAATTTTTTATATAATGTATTTTTTCCAAATTTTAAGTTTCTAAACATAAATTTACAATTTCTTACTATTGACACATATAATAATATATACTAAAATAAATATTAGAAAAATCTTAATACAAAGGACGCTTTTTAATGGATAAATTATTACAAAAAATATATGCTGATAAATATTTTATTAGTATAATTTCAGATATGATAGAAAATAATACTGTAAAACAAATGCATGATTTTAAACAACACTATGAAACAACTTGTTTTGAACATTGTTTAGTAGCATCTTATTATTGCTATTTATTGTGTAAAAAATTTAATTTAGATTATATTTCTTGCAGTAGAGCTGCTATGGTTCATGATTTATTTTTATATGACTGGCGTAAAAGGCAAAATGGTAGAAAAGGTCTCCATGCTTTTACTCATCCACAAACTGCATATGACAATGCTTCTAAATTATTTGATTTGAATGAAAAAGAAAAAGATATTATTGTAAAACACATGTGGCCAGTAACTTTAGCTTTACCAAAATATAAAGAAAGTTATATTTTGACTTTAGTAGATAAATATTGTGCTTTGAATGAATCTTATCAAGAAATCTTTAATCGTTTTTGTCAGAAAAAAGTATTTAGGTATGCTTATGTATTTTTATGCTTATTGTTTATTAAATTATAAAGATACTTTACCCCATTTTACAAAATAGTAAAATGGGGGTATTTTTAAAAATTCTCATCTAGCAAAAAATCTATAATATTTTTATGAATAATTCCATTTCTTGAAAAATCTATTTTGTCTAAACTTATTACATACTTTGGATAATTATCATCTATAGAATCAAAAGCTCCAAATTCCCTTTCTATTACTTTTTCATCTGCAAGTATATATGTGACTTGTATATATTTAATTTCATTAAACTTTTTGGCAATAAAGTCTACTTCACCTTTTTTAGTTTTTCCTATATAAACATCGTATCCTCTTGTAATTAATTCATTATAGACCACATTCTCTAGAGCAAAAGTTCTATTTATATCAAAATTATTATTTTTTATTTGAGCGATTCCTAAATCTGTCATATAGTATTTATTTAATGTTTTTAACACTGCTCTTCCATGTATATCATATCTATAAACCTTTCTTATTATTAATGCCTTACATAATGCTTCTAAATAATTATATAGTGTTACAGTAGATACATCTCTTCCTTCTGTTTTTAAAAATTTAATTATATTATTAGCTGAAAATTCTCTCCCTGTAGTATCTACCACATATTGAAGTATTAAATTAAATAGTTCTCTATCTTTTAAACCCAATCTTTCTACTACATCTCTTAATATTATAGAATCAAAAACACTATGCAAATAATCTTTTATATTATTTTCGTCTGTAAATTGAATTCTATTAGGTAATCCTCCCCATTTTACAAAATCCCAAAATGTATTATCATCTTTTGGAACTTTTCCAGTTAATTCAACATACTCTTTATAATTCAATGGATTTATATTAAAAGCAACATATCGACCTGATAAGACAGTAGAAAGTTCATCTGACAACAATTTACTATTAGAACCTGTTATAAATATACTAACATTTTTTAATGATGCTCTTAAAGAATTTATAACTTTTTCAAAATTATCTACATTTTGAATTTCATCTAAAAATATATAATATAAATTTTCGTCTTTTATTTGTTCTTTAATATATGAATTTAGCTTTTTATAATCTCTTAATTCTTCATACTCTATATATTCAAAGTTTATATAAATGATATGATTATCAGTTATTCCTTTTTCTTTTAATTCTTCTATAATTTGTGTCAAAATAACTGACTTTCCACATCTTCTAATACCTACTAATATTTTTATAAGGTCACTATCATAGAATCCTCTAATTTTTGATAAATATAGTTCTCTTTTTAACATATTACCACTTCCCTAATAGTATTGTAAAATAACTTAGTAATTTTGTCAAGTTATTTTGTTTAGACAAAATAACTTTTTTTGAAACGTTTTTTACTTTCATGTACTTTATTACATTAATTACAACATAAAAGACTAAATGCAATTACGCACTTAGTCTTTTATGTTTATACATATTCGCTATTACATTCAAAATAGTATATGTACTTTATTATAAAATTATTCAGCTTTATTTTCTGTTGCTTCAGCTACTGGTGCTTCTACAACGTCTTCTTTAACTTCTTCAGCAGCTGGTTCTTCTACTAAATCTTCTTTAATTGTAATTTCTCTATTTTCAATTCTAGCTCCAACTTGTTCTTTAGTTTTAGCAGCTTTACCAACTCTGTCTCTTAAGTAGAATAATCTAGCTCTTCTAGCTTTACCAACTCTTACTAGTTCTACTTTTTCAACTAATGGTGAGTGAATTAAGAATGTTTTTTCTACACCAACACCGTAAGATGTTTTTCTTACTGTAAATGTTTGGTTAACTCCTCCACCTTGTACTTTAATAATAATTCCTTCGAAAACTTGGATTCTTTCTTTGTTTCCTTCTTTAATTCTTACATGAACTTTAACTGTATTTCCAACTTTTAATTCTGGTATTTTATTTTTTAATTGTTCATGTTCAATTGATTTTATAATATCCATTTTAGAATTTACCTCCTTCTTTATTTTGAGCGGTGCCCTCATAACCATACGCAAACGATTATTTAAAAATATTTGGCACATCATTTTATATTCTCTAAAACTTTTTATCTTTATCAGATAGTTCTAATTTTCTTAGAATATTTCTATCCTCATCAGATAATTCTACTTCTTCTAAAAGATCTGGTCTTTTTAATAAAGTATTTATTAAGCTTTGCTCTCTTCTCCATTTTTCAATATTTTTATGATGACCTGTTAGTAAAACTTCTGGTACTTGTTTTCCATTAAAAATTTCTGGTCTTGTATATTGTGGATATTCAAGTAGTCCTTGTGAAAAAGATTCTTCTTTTGTCGAATCCTCTTTTAGAACTCCCTGTACATATCTACTAACACTATCGATTAATACCATTGCTGGTAATTCTCCTCCTGTTAATACATAATCCCCTATTGAAATTTCTTCATCAACAATCTCATCAATTACTCTTTGGTCAATCCCTTCATAATGTCCACAGAGAATGATTATTTGCTTTTCTTTTGATAATTCTTCCACTTTTTTTTGGTCTAATTTTTTTCCTTGTGGTGACATGTATATTGTTCTTATTTTTTCATTGCATTTTGATTTTGCAATTATAGAATTGTAAGCATCATATACTACATCTGGCATCATAACCATTCCAGCTCCTCCACCATATGGTGTGTCATCAACTTTTTTATGTTTATTTTTTGAAAAGTCTCTAATATTTATTAAATTTATATCTATTATCCCCTTTTCTGTAGCTTTACCAATTATACTTTCTTGTAAGCTCATAAACATTTCAGGAAATAATGTTAATACATTAAATTGCATTTATATTAAACCCTCCAAAATATGTACAATTATCTTTTTTTCATTTAAGTTGATTTCTTTTACAACTTCTGATATTGCTGGTAATAATAATTGTTTTCCAAGCTCATCTTTTACAACATAAATGTCATTGCTTCCTGTATTAAATATATCATCTAAAATTCCTAAAAGTTTACCTTCATCAGAATAAACTTCTAGTCCGAAGTAAATCTACAATGTAATATGTATCATCTTCTAATTCTGGTTCATCTTCTCTTTTTACTTCTAAATAGAAATTTTTAAGCAGTTCTGCTTCTTCTACTTTATCAATTCCTTTAAGTTTCATAAGTACCATATCTTTATGATATTTTACTTCTTCTATTTCATATTCTTTTTTTGATGTTTTATTTACTACATATACTTTCTTCAATCTATCAAATCTATTGATATCATCTGTAAATGGCTTAATTTTGACCATTCCTTTAATTCCAAAAGTATTAACAATTTGACCTATTTCTAAAAATTCTTGCATATACTACTACTCCATTTATCCAATAAATTCTATAGTAACTCTTTTTTGTTCTCTACCAGCTACTGCTTTCATTACAGTTCTAATAGATTTTGCAAGTCTACCTTGTTTTCCAATTATTTTTCCCATGTCTTCTTCTGCAACTTTGACTTCAAATACAACTGATTTTTCGCCTTCTAGTTCTTTGATTTCAACAGCTTCTTTATTATCAACTAAATTGCATATAATAGTTTCTAATATCTCTTTCATTTTAGTCCTTCCTTTCGTAAGTCAATACTTTTCTGTTTAAATCTTGTTTTATCTTGATTTAAACTAGAGCAAATTACGTTGCTTTAATTATTTAGATGCTTTTTCGATTAAAGCTTTAACTGTATCTGTTGGTTTAGCACCATTTTTAATCCATTGAGAAACTTTTTCCATATCTAATACAATTGTAGATGGTTCTGTCATAGGATTATATGTTCCTATTTTTTCAATTATTTTACCATCTCTTGGGCTTTTTGAGTCAGCAACAACAATATGATAGAAAGGAGCTTTTTTCTTTCCTTCTCTTTGTAATCTAATTTTTACCATTTTTTTCACCTCCTGGGAAAAAGGGACGTTCCTTCTTTTTCCCTTCAAAAAGGGATAGAGGGACACTCTTCTTCAAAATTATATATAAATTTAAAAATTTAATAACTAATTTAATTCTTATAAAGTAAAGCTCTTACATATTTTTTATATTTCTATTAATTTAAAATATTTTTGTAATTAAATCTATAAATTACTTCTATATTTTAAAATTTTTCAAAGCATTTTCATCTAGTCCATTCATCAATTTCTTCATTCCACCTTTATTTTGTTTAAGTTGTTTCATCATTTTTTGTGTCATCTCATAAGATTTTATAAATTTATTGATATCTTGAACCGTTGTTCCGCTACCTTTTGCAATTCTTATTCTTCTACTTGCATTTAAAAGTTTTGTATTTCTTTTTTCTTTTTTAGTCATGGAACAAATAATTGCTTCTATTTTTACAAATTCTTTGTCATCTACTTTAAGGTCTTTTATTTGATTCATTCCAGGAATTAGTTTTAATAATGATGAAAATGAACCCATCTTTTTTACTTGTCTTAGTTGTGCTAGATAATCGTCTAAGTCTAATTCACTTTTTCTCATTTTCTTTTCTAATTTTTCAGCTTCTTCCATATCAAAAGCCTCTTCAGCTTTTTCTATAACTGCTAAAATATCGCCCATTCCTAAAATTCTTGATGCCATTCTGTCTGGATGGAATACTTCTATATCACTTAATTTTTCACCTGTAGCAGCAAATTTGATTGGTCTTCCTGTAACTTTTTTTACAGAAAGTGCAGCACCACCACGTGTATCTCCATCAAGTTTTGTTAAAACTATTCCGTCTATTCCTACTTTTTCATTAAATGTTTCTGCAACATTTACAGCTTCTTGACCTGTCATAGAATCGACAACTAATAATATTTCATGAGGTCTTACGCTTTTCTTTACATTTTGTAATTCTTCCATTAAAGCCTCATCAATTTGTAATCGACCAGCTGTATCTAGAATTATTACATCATTCAATTTTGACATTGCCACATTCATTGCTTGTTTTGCAATATGTACAACATCTTTTGATTGTTCATTTGCATATACTGGTATATTTAGCTGTGCTCCAACAACTTGTAATTGTTTAATAGCTGCTGGTCTATAAATATCACATGCTACTAGTAATGGCTTTTTACCTTGTTTTCTAAATAAGTTAGCAAGTTTTCCTGCTGTAGTTGTTTTACCAGAACCTTGTAATCCGACTAGCATTATAATTGTTGGTGGATTAGATGAAAAGTTAACTTTACTTTCTGTTCCTCCTAATAATTCAACTAACTCATCTTTTACAATTTTTATAACTTGTTGCCCTGGTGTCAAAGATTTTAAAACATCTTGTCCTAACGCTTTTTGTTGAATATTAGAAATAAATTCTTTAACAATTTTATAGTTTACATCAGCTTCTAATAATGCAAGTTTAACTTCTCTTAACATATCTTTTAAATCTGATTCTGTAATTCTTGCTTTTCCTTTAAGTTTTCTTGTTATTTCTTGTAACCTAGAAGATAATCCTTCAAAAGCCATATATTTACCTCCCTATACTAAACAATTTAATTCTTTTTTTATTGTTTCCAAGATGCTTGCAACTTTTTTATCAGATGAATCCTTTTGAATTTTTGTTAATTCTGATAATACTTGTTCAATCTTTTTTTCTTGATTCAACGTCCTTTTCATAAACAACAACTTTTCTTCATATTCGAAAAGTTTATTCTCTCCCTTCTTTATAATGTCTCTAACTGCTTGCCTTGTAATTTGGTTATTTTCTGCTATTTCTGATAAAGACAAGTCATTATTATAGTAGTCATTTAAGAATTGAAATTGTTTTTCGGTTAATAATTTTCCATACAAATCACACAATATACTTACTTTAACGTTTTTATCCATAACAACTACCTCTTTTTGTAATGCTAATATACTTTACACTATTTTTGTTCATTTGTCAAGGGTTTTAGCGAATTTTTCTTTTTTGTACTCTATAAGTTATTTTCGCAACAAAACTACTTGGCACAAAGCGACTAAAAAAGATTCCAGCTTTCACATCTAATCCCGGTATAATATAAAACTTTCCTTTTAGCAATTTTTTAACAGCATATTTTGCCACTTTATCACTACTTGCTTCTCTCATATGAAACTTTACATTTGCAACATTATTAAAATCAGTTGCAACTGGTCCTGGACACAAAATACTTATTTGAACTTTTGACTTATCTTTTTTTAACTCTTCTCTTATTGATTCAGATAATCTTACAATATATGATTTTGTAGAATAATATGTTGCCATTAATGGTCCTGGCATAAATCCAGCAATTGATGCAACATTTAATA
Source organism: Clostridium sp. CAG:575 (assembly GCA_000435535.1). Classification (GTDB taxonomy): domain Bacteria; phylum Bacillota; class Clostridia; order TANB77; family CAG-508; genus CAG-269. Next base: position 6,954 of record FR884480.1, read on the forward strand.
TCTTTCCACTATTTTTTTCTTTCATATCTTTTAAATATAATTTTGTTAAAATATGATATGCTACAATGTTTGTATTTATCATTTTTAATTCTTTTTCCAAATCTGTTTTTGTAAATTCTCCACAATCCCCAAATCCCGCATTATTAACTAAGATATCCACATCTTTTACACGATTGTGGAGTTCTTTACAATTTTGTTCATTTGATAAATCTATCGATACTATTTCTATATCTACTTTATTATTTTTTAATATGTTTTCTTTTACTTTTTGCAACTTTTCCTCTGACCTTGACACTAATACTAAATTATATCCTTTTTGTGCAAAAATTTCTGCCATATCTCTTCCTATTCCTGAAGAAGCCCCTGTTATTAAAACTTTCATCTTTACGAACATTCCTTTCTTTCAAGGCACAAAATTTGATTAAAACTACTGTATTTTATAATTATTTCTCAAACTTTTTCCACCCTCTATTAATAAATATCAACCCATAAAGCATCAATTTTATTTTCCTCATTTTCAAACATTATACAATTTTAATTTTTCCATTTCAATCAATAATATAGATTTTTCTTCTTTTTTGTAGTAAAATATTTATACAAATTTAGTAAAAAAAGAAAGGATTGTTAAACATGAAAAAGTTTGAAAATTATGCTGCAACACCATCAAACAGTAAGTGGGAAAATATAATAAGTAGACAACAACCTCTTTATGCTAGAAACAATGATATAAGAAGTGAATTCCAAAGAGATTATACTAGAATAATACATAGTAATGGATACAGAAGATTAAAACATAAAACTCAAGTTTTCTTTTCACCTGAAAATGACCACATTTGTACAAGAATAGAGCATGTAACACATGTTGAATCTATAAGTTACACTATAGCCAAATATTTAGGTCTAAATACTGAACTAACCCGAGCTATCTCTGTTGCACATGATATTGGTCATAGTGCCTTTGGACATGAAGGAGAGAAAATATTATCAGAAATTTCTATGAAAGACATTGGTTATCCTTTTTGGCATGAACAAAACGGATTAAATATGGTTGATAACATTGAATTATTAGAAGATAATAATAAATTTATGCAAAATTTGAATTTAACATATGCTGTCAGAGATGGCATCATATCCCATTGTGGAGAAATAGACGAAAACTCTGTAAAACCTCGAACAGAATTTATTGATTTATCAAATTACTCTTACCCAAATCAATATGCTCCATATACTTGGGAAGCCTGTGTTGTAAAAATATCAGACAAAATTTCTTACATCTGTAGAGATATAGAAGATGCTATTACTTTAAATATTTTAGATGAAAATTTAGGAGATTTATATAACTTACTAGATGTTACTGATACTAATGAACCAATTAATAATACTGTAATAATTAATAATTTAATTCATGACTTATGCGAAAATTCATCGCCAGAAAAAGGATTACAGTTTTCAGAACATTATTTAAAATTAATGGATAAAATTAAAGAATTTAATTATAAAAACATATATAGTTCTGAAAGAATTAAGCCATCAACTAGATATTTTAAATTAGTATTAACAGAAATATACAATACATTAAAATCTAAATATGATGGATTAAACACTTTTAAAAATTTAGAAACTTTAAAAAATCCATATCCTAAGCTATATGAAAGTTTTAATGATTTTTTGCAAAATTATTATGATTGTGGAAATAGAGATATTTTAAAACT
>FR884481.1:0-3139 GCA_000435535.1 Clostridium sp. CAG:575
AAAACCTTGTAAATGTTAATTTACAAGGTTTTTTTCTTAGCTAAAAATCAAAAAAGTATTCAAATTATATAAAATTAAAATAATAAAGTCAATACAATAATAATAAATTTATTAATGTTCGCTATTAAAATACAATATTTTATTATATAATTAGCATAATAAGGATGTGAAAATATGATAAAAATATGCGAAATATGTGAAAATAAATTTGAAACGAAAAGTTCAACAAGAATTTATTGTTATAAATGTAGTGGAGAATCAACAAGACTAGATAATGAAACGAGAAAACACCAAAAAACTATATTAAGAAATAATATGAAAAAGCAAGCAGTAAAATTATTAGGAGGAAAATGCTGCATATGTGGATACGATAAATGTATAGATGCATTAGAATTTCACCACAAAGATCCAAGTATCAAAGAATTTAAGCTAGGTTCAGGAAATACTATGTCATGGAAAGAATATAAATCAGAAGCATTAAAATGTATGCTAGTATGTTCAAATTGCCATAAAGAAATACATTATAAATTAGGATATATATATAATAGAGAGGAAAAATATGTATAATATTTACGAAGAATTAAATAAAATAACTGAATACATAGAAGAACATATATTAGATAAAATAACAATTACAGAACTAGCACATCTAGTAGGTCTAAATGGAAACACATTAAAAAGTATATTTAGTTGTCTAACAGGAATAACAATAAATGAATATATAAGATTACGTAGATTAAGTCTTTCTGTTACAGATATATTAAATGGAGAAACTATAACAAATGTTTCATATAAATATCTATATAACTCGCCATCAAGTTATAATAGAGCATTTAAAAAATTTGAAGGAATCACACCAAAAGACATAAAAAAATCTAAAAATAGACTAAAACTATTTAATAAAATTACATTTAAAGAAAACATAAAAAATTATAATATAGATTATCAAATATACAAAAATAGAGAATTTAAGTTATATTATATTTCAAAAAAAGTCAACTATAACAATAGAAACAAAGAAATACCAGAATTTTGGAAAGAAGTAAAACAAAAATATCCGGAGTTTATCAAAAATAAAAGATATGGATTTTTAGAAAAATATAATAACGAAACATACTATTATTGTTTACTAGAAAATAAATTTGATAATTCTAATATTAAAAATATAAAAAAATGCAATTATTTTGCTATTAAAACAACAAGTTTTGAATCAAAAGACATAATAGAAAACATAAATAAAGGAATAAAAGAATATATAAAATCATTAAATTATCAATTATTAAAATTACCAATTATAGAAGAATATTATAAAGATTTTGTAGAAATATTAATACCAATTACTTGATATTTTTAGATACTAAAATATCAAGTTTTTTTATGCTTTTTTTGAGATAATTTGTTAAAGAAATCTAATAACATAAAAAGGAGAGGAACAAATTATTATGAACAAAAGCAAAAATATTATTAAAGATTATTATAATTTAATAGAAAGTGATAAAAATAAGCTAATACCATATTATTTTATTTATTTTCTTAATATCATTATAGAATTAATCATACCAATATATATTGCAAAAATAACAGAATCATTAACAAATTCATTGATTATAGTGGCACTTGCTAGTATTATAAATTATTCTATTTTAAAAATATTGAACAACTTGTTGGGATATGCTGACAAATATATATACCAAAGATTTTTTAGAGATAATTATATAACAATCTATAAAAAAATTGTAAAAAAGATATATAATTTTGATGAAGAGCATAAAAAGAAAATATCAACAGGCAAAATTATAAATAGTTTGACAAGCGATATTGTAAATATTGGAGAAATGGCAGATAATTTTTTAAAAGCAACACTAAATATTTTAAAAAGTATAGTAGTAATAATTTATTTTTTTAGAATTAATATATTTTTAGCATTAATTATAATTGGAGTAGATGTAATTTATATTATAAGAAGTAATTGTTTAAATAACAAAAGTGTTAAATATTTAAAAGAACAAAAGAAAGAAAATGACAAATTAATAGGATTAATAAATCAAACATTACTAGGACTAAAAGATATTCAAACCTTAAATATTACAAATACAATGGATGATAAATACAATTACATATATAAAGATTGGAAAAAAGCATATGATAATAGAAAAAAATACGAGAGATATAGACAAAATATTTTGAAATGCTTTTTAATTATAATTAAATCAATAGTTTATTTTACATGTGTATATTTAATGATAAATAATAAAATTACTATAGGTATAATATTAATAATAATTTCATATTTTGAATCTTTATTTTCAGCAAGTGAAAATATTATGGATGCAAGCAAATCAATAAAAGACCAAAATATATCAGTAAATAGAATAAAAGAAATATTAGAGTACAATACTATAAAAGAAAAAAATTTAAAAGAAATAAAAAATATAAAAGGAATTATTGAATTTAAAAATATAGATTTTTCATATAGTAATGAAAAATTATTACAAAATTTAAATTTTATAATTAGACCCAATAGAATAACAGCAATAACCGGAACAAATGGAACTGGGAAAACAACAATTGTAGATTTAATATTAAGATTACATTCACCAACAAAAGGAGAAATTTTGATTGATAATATTAATGTCAAAGAAATTGACAAAAATTCATACTTAAAAGAAATATCGGTATTAAATCAAGAATCATATTTATTTAATTTAAGCATAAGAGAAAACTTTAATTTGGTAGAAAATGATATAAAAAAACAAGAGGAAATGTGTAAATTAACAGGAATAGATAAATTTATAAAAACATTACCAAAAGGATATGATACAATTATAGATGAAAATTCGCATAATATATCTGGTGGTCAAAAAAGATTACTTTCTTTAACAAGAACATTACTTAAAGATGCCAAGATATTAATATTTGATGAAGCTACATCTTCGTTAGATACAGATAAGATTCAAAATATTATAAATGTTTTTAATGAACTAAAGAAAAATCATACAGTTATTGTAATAACCCATAAAAAAGAAATAGAGAATATAGCTGATGAGGTAATTACAATAGATGATGGAAAAGTTAAAATAAAAACTCCTCGGATCAACTATATAAGAAAAAAATTATTGATAAATTAATATAATTATGA
>FR884481.1:3212-7638 GCA_000435535.1 Clostridium sp. CAG:575
TGACAGAAAAATAAAAAAGAGATAAGCAAGAATTATATAACGCAAATTATGATAATGAAATAATTGAAGAAATGAAGAAATCAAAGGATTTATGTTATGAATATAATAATATAAAACCATCAGAAAGAGAACTACGAGAAAAAATGATAAAGAAAATATTTAATAAAACAGGAAAGAACATTTAGATATAGAATTAAGAAATAAAGGGTTAGAATATGCAAAACCAATAAAAGTAGGAAATAATATATGGATAGGTGGGAACGTAGTGGTTCTTCCAGGGGTAACAATAGGAGACAATGTAACAATAGGTGCAGGTAGTGTTGTAAATAAAGATATTGAATCAAACAGTATTGCGGTTGGTAATCCATGCAAGGTTATAAAAAGATAAATTAGCTATACAAAAAGATTTTGTATGATATGTTACTAGAGTTTTAAAAGATAATAAAAAAGCGAGGAGTATATATGAAAAAAGAAGAAATCAAAATAACATCAGAATTTGACGAACTAGAAATAGACTGTTTATTAATAAAGCCAGAAGGAGAAATAAAAGGTGTAGTACAGCTTGCACACGGAATGAACGAACACAAAGAAAGATATATAGATTTTATGAAATATCTAGCAGAAAACGGATATGCAAGCTTTATAAATGACCATAGAGGACATGGAAAAAGCCTAAAGAATGAAGAAGATATAGGATATTTTTACGAGAATGAAGCAGAAGCAGTAATAGAAGACTTATATCAAATAACAAGATATCTAAAAGAAAAATTCAACGGTAAAAAAATCATACTATTTGGACACAGTATGGGCTCAATGATAGTAAGAAAATACATTGCAAAATATGATAACAAAATAGATGGACTAATAGTATGTGGATCACCTAGCAAAAATGTAAATGCAAAATTAGGACTAGCAATAGTAAAAGTAATGGAAATATTTAAAGGCGAAAAATATCGTAGTAAATTTGTTAAAAATTTAATGTTCAATGGATATGGAAAAAAAGATAATTTAAAAAATAGCTGGATTTGCAATAACAGAAAAATAGTAGAAAAATATAATGCAGACGAACTATGTCAATATGACTACACATTAAATGGATTTGAAAACATCATCAGATTAATGATTGATATATACAATCCAAAAATATATGAAAAAAATAATTTACAATTACCAATATATTTCATAGCAGGAAGTGATGATCCTGTAATATCATCAATAAAAGACTGGTATAAAGCTCAAGAATTTTTAAAAGATTTAGGCTATACTAATATTACTTGTGATTTATATCAAAATATGAGCCATGAGATTTTGAATGAAAAAGAAAATAAAAAAGTATATGAAAACATATTAAAATGGATTAATATAATAATAGAAAGAAATTAATTAAATATTAATTTCTTTTTTTAAAAAATTAGAAAAAACTATTGACTTTGAGTTAACTCTAAGTGGTATAAATATAAAGAATTTTGTAATAGGAGGATAAAAAATGTTAAATGTATTAAATAAAATTAATGAGCCCAGAGATTTAAAAAGTTTATCAGAGGATGAATTAAACAAACTTGCAGAGGAAATAAGAGAAATTTTATTACAAAAAGCATCAGTATATGGAATGAATGATGTTACACATTTAGGAATTTATGATATTGCATTAATTTTAAATATACCTAATATGGTTTATTTAGCACCAACTTCTAAAGAAGAATATTTTGCAATGTTAGACTGGAGTATAGAACAAAATGAACATCCAGTAGCAATTAGAATTCCATGTAATGGAGTAATATCAGATAAAAGAAAAATAGACAAAAATTACAGCAAGTTAAATAAATATAAAGTAGAAAAAGAAGGAAATAAAATAGCAATTTTAGCGCTAGGAGATTTTTATCAATTAGGAGAAGAAATACAAAAAGAAATATATGAGAAATTAAATATAAAAGCAACTTTAATTAATCCAAGATATATAACAGGTATAGATACAGAACTACTTAAAAATCTAAGATCAAACCATGACATAGTTATAACTTTAGAAGATGGTATGCTAGAAGGTGGATTTGGAGAAAAAATTGCTAGATTTTATGGAGAAGATACAGTGAAAGTTAAAAATTATGGAATTGCTAAAGCATTTTATGACAGGTATGATGTAAATGAATTATTAAAAGAAAATGGAATAACAAAAGATCAAATAATTAAAGACATAGAAAAAATGATATAGAATGGAGTAATTATATGACAATAGCTGAAGTAAGTAAAAAATATAATTTAACACAAGATACAATCAGATATTATGAGAGAATTGGACTATTACCAGAAATTCCTAGAACAAAGTCAGGAATAAGAGATTTTGATGAGAAATCATGTAAATGGATTGAATTTATAAAATGTATGAGAGCAGCAGGAATGCCAATTGAGGCATTAATAGAATATATGAATTTATTTAAACAAGGAAAAAAGACAATAGTTGCAAGAAAACAATTATTAATAGAACAAAGAGATGTATTGTTAAAAAAACAAGAAGAAATAAAAAATACAATAGAAAAATTAGATTATAAAATAGAATTATATAATGAAATAGAAGCAGGAAAAAGAAAAGACTTTATGGAACAACCATAAATAAAATTAGGGAGGTACTTTTATGGAAAGAAAAATAATTATATATTTTACATATACAGGAAATACAAAAAAGATAGCAGAAAAAATTAAAGAAAAATTAAATTGTGATATTTTAGAAATAAAAACAGTAATTCCATATTCAAAAGATTATGATACAGTTGTAAATGATGAACAAAATAGTGAATCTAGTAATCATTTACCTGAAATACAAAATCTTAATATAGATTTAAGTAATTATGATGAAATAATATTAGGAACACCAGTATGGTGGTATAGGCCAGTTCCAGCAATAAGAACATTTTTGACACAAAATGACCTATCAGCAAAAATTATTAAGCCATATGCAACAAATGCTGGATGGCTTGGAAAAACATTTAAAGAAATCAAAGCACTATGTACAAATTCAGAGGTTAGTGATGGAATGAATATAGTATTTGAAAGTTATAGTGATAAATTAGTTACAAAAGAAAACGATATTATGAATTGGATAAACACATTATAAAAAAATCCCAACCAAAAAAGGTTGGGATAAAAGCTTATGAGTTTTATTTTCGGTATTTTTTCTTTTTAGATTTCTTTTTTAAATCTTTTAAAAGGGCATTAGTCCAAGATTTAGAAAGATCACACCGTTTAGTAGGAACTTTATGCTCCGTATTTCTGTTTTTATTTCTTCTAGGCATACTCATAAATCTCCTTTCGATTGATATATATAGTATATCATAATATACATAAAAATACAATACTGATAAAAAAGGAACGGTCTATCTAGACCGTTCTTTTAAAAATTTTGCTTTATTTGCTAGTCCACCACGAATATGCCGCTCAGCCTTATTTTGTGCAAGAATTTTTGAAGATGTCTCGTTAGGCATAACTTTTGTAAGATAAGTATAAACAGTAGTCTTAGATATACCGCATACTTTAGCTGTTTCACGTACTGTAGAGTGATGATCATTAAAGTAATTAACAACATGTTCTACAAATTTTAAATCTCTCATATGACTTCCTCCAACATAAAGCAATTCAATAAAATTAACTGCAATTATTATATCATGGGAATTAATAAAAAACAACCAAAATATAATATAAAATTCTTGATAAATAAAAATAGTTATGATATTATTTCAAAAAATTAAAAAAAGGAAAAGAATATGTCAGAATTAACGAAAAAAGCACTAGCAGTATCTTTAAAAAAATTGCTTTCAAGAAAAGAACTATCAAAAATAACAATATCAAATATAACAGACGAATGTGGAGTAAACAGACAAACATTTTATTATCATTTTAAAGATATATATGATTTATTAGAATGGATATATAAAAATGAAGTTATAGACGAAATTGATAATAAAGATGAAGATTGGCAACAACGTTTTTTGTATATTTTTAAATATGTATTAAAAAATAAAGAATTTGTGAAAAACACATATAACTCAATAAGTAGAGAGTATTTATTAAGATTTATTTATATGCAGACAAATAAATTATTAATAGATTTTATTGACAAAGAATCTGAAGGAATGAACATAAAAGTAGAAGATAAAAAGTTTATGGCTGATTTTTATAAATATGGTTTTGTTGGAATTCTACAAGAATGGATAGAAGATGGTATGAAAGAGGAACCGGAGAAAATAATAAAAAAACTAAACGATATTATTGAGGGTGATTTTAAAAAAGCACTAAAAAAAATGCAAAATTGAATTTATACAAAAATATAAAAATGTCTAAAAACTATACATATTTAAATACTTGTATATTGAAAATTATAAAAAAATATTTTTATAATATTTCAATAACAAAGGAGGAATAAAATATGTATTAT
>FR884482.1:0-5870 GCA_000435535.1 Clostridium sp. CAG:575
AAATAATAATAGTATAATTAATATTTTATTTTCTGTTTTTTTCCATATCTTACTCATTTATTACTCCTTTGATATTCCTTATTATTTTAAATTATATTCCTTTATTAATTGCATATCTCTGTTATAAACCCATATATACTTTATCGTTGATATAAATGGATTAAATTTTTGGTTTGCTAACTGAATAGATTTATCCAATGTATCGCTTGTACAAAGTGTAGCGTGAGGTATATATTTTCTTTCTCTTCTTTTTTCTAACATATAATTATTTAATTCTGTATTAAAATATTGTTTTAATTCCATTAAAATTTCTTTATTATATGGTTCAATATATAATGTTTCATTATTACAAGTATTCAAATTTTTAAATTCTATATTAAAAGCGCTAATTTTTTCTACTATTACATCTAATTTATCAATAAATTCTTTTTCATTTTTACAATTATATAAATCAATAGTTATATGTGGCAACCAATTTCTTTCTCTATCTATAATCCTATTATTTTTTAAATAATCTTTAATACTTTGAATATAATATTTAGATTCAGTATCAAATCCATATTGTAATACATAATCGTACATAAAATACCTCCTGTAAAATTAACTAACAAAATTATACTATAAATTATAAAAAATTCCCATACTTCCTTGAAAAAATATGGGAATTACTATATAATGTTTTAGAAAGAGAGTGTTATATAGTTCGTAAGCTGTTGCTTAACCGCTCCAACGACGTTTCTGTTCGAATCAATAGAACAGATTGATACAAAAATCATTCATAAAATGGATGATTTTTTTGTTTGCAAAAAATATCATCCAAGAAAGGATGGTATCTGTAATGAAGATAATTAAACAAGAAATACAATTTGAGGAAAATTTAAAACAAAGGCTAGAATTTATATGTGAGTTTTCAAAAGTTAATCCTACTTTTATAAAAGGTAGTATTAGAAAAATTGAAAAGACTAATTTCTCATATATTGAGCCACATAAAGTAATTGTTAAAAATACTACTTTGTTAGTTTTCAATTATTCAAATGATGTTTATATTTCCAATTTATCTAAAAAGATTAAATTATCAGAATTAGAAACATATTTGAAAAGTATATAATTTGATTGGTGTCAAGAAGTTTCGGAAAATAATCCGATAATATAATAATTTTTACGAAACATAAAGATAATATTAGTTATCTTTATGTTTCATTATATATTTATAACAAGTTAAAAATTGTGATAAATAGCATTTAATGCAGTATAAGTATCAGTTTCTTAGACCATAATTTATAACAGGCACATTATGAATTTTATCAGGAGCAAATATCTCATAATTATAAGTATTTTCATTAAGTATTACAGTTTGTTTTTTATAATAAGTATTTAAATATAATTTAAAGATATTTATATTGTTATGTTTGTAATCATTTAATTTTAAATATTTGTCTATTCTTTTTCTAGAAAAGCCCTTAGGTCTTGAAGAGAAAAAAGATGCAATTAAATGTGATATATGGCTTTCCATAGATGAACCAATATTTAAATTCAACATAGATTTGATATTTGAATAATTATTAATTATATATTTAAGTTTTTTATTAATAATATCTTTACGTTTTGGATTATTATTTATAATGGTATTAACAGCGTCAATAAAATAATATTTAGGCTTTGTATTAAAAATATGTAAAAGATAATATCTTTCATTGGAATCAGTAGTAATATGATGAATAGCTTGTTTAAAATGAAATTCATACAAATAAAATTTAACAGAATTATTAGTGTCAAGTTTTAATTCAGAAATATCAGATTTAATCCAAGAGCCATCATCAGCTAAAAGACATATATTTTTAATTTTAGAAAAATCATATTTCATAGTAATAAAATCCATAAATTTAGGCCAGGCTTTAGAAGAACAACAAGAAAACACAGAGTGATTCACTAATTGACGTCTATTTTTACAAATATCTTTTATATCTTCAAAAGTAACGAAACATTTAACCATAATATCTTTATTAATATTTTGAGCACCAATAGGGTCATAATGATTACTTTTTAGCTTGTTTCGTTGAATTAGCCAAAAAGAATATAAATTCAGAAGTAAACATTTTTCAAAATAAGATTTGTATTAGATTACACGATAAAGACTTTTTAGACTTTAATATAAAAAGTGAACTTGATGAAGAAAATATTATTAATAGTTGCAATTCTATTATAGCTACAATCAACACAAATAAATTTATTATTGAAGAGCTTAAAGCCAATAATATATATTAAAAAATAAAATAGCATTGTTGTACTTGGAAAAAGTATCGACAATGCTATTTTATTATTCTGGTATACCATATGCTTCAATTTCAGAAGAAAAGTCATTTCCTACAAATGGAGTTGAAAGTTTTACTCTTATTGTTTCCATAAAACTAAAATAACCATATTCTAATTCTACATCCTCATAATATGTTTCACTTGTACCTATAACTTCATTAGTACTTTCTTTATAAATTGTACAAATAATTTTTACTACTTTATATTTCTCAACTGTATCTTTTTTATAATGCCCCAAATGTACGCTTACATGCAACATTAGAATCAACATTTGTACTATTTGAACACCCAACTTCTTTCCAATCAGCATTTGCATATTTACTTGCTATTGATGAATTTTCAGTATTAGTAGTATTTGTTGAATTATTATCATTATTATTGAATAACATACCTGAGCATAGAATTATAACAGCAATTACTAAAAGCACTATATATAAAGTTTTATTTAGTTCTTTTCCTAGTACTATTTCTTCTAATTTATTCTTACAGAACAACATTATAATTGCATATTGTATTATCACCCACAACACTTACTTGCAGAAAGAGATATTGAAAGAGAAAAATTAACTGAATATCAGATGTATAAAGATGTTTTACTAAGACTTTGGACTATGAAAAGTAAAGAAGAAAAACAATCTTTTATATCTAAATTTATTGAAACTGCAACATTAAAGAAAGATGAAGAAGGTAATTTTGATATAGATAAAATCAATTTTATAAGTAGTTTTGTTGAACAGATAAACAAGCTATATGATAAAGGTGTTGTAGATTTTCCTACTATGCTAGAAAGAAATGGAAAATTTGAAGTACAAAAAGAAAATTGTTCTCTTAAAAATCAAATAGAACTTAAAGATGCGGCTATTAAAGGTCTAAAGGAGAATTTATACTATGAAAAATGAAAATAAAAAATCATTGAAAAAAAGTAAATAGATGGTATAATATATATAGAAAATTAATTTGAAATGGTGATATTAATATGATTAGTAAAATATTAGAAGAAGTTAAAAGTCCTTTTACAGATGAGCTAATACACGATTTAATTGAGAAATATATTACTTGTGGATGTGACGATAATTTATTTTATAATGAAATTAATCAATTGGATAATACTGATAAAAGTTCATACTCTCCACACACAGAAGCATTAATTAGTCAAATATATTCTCAAGGGATTTCTAAAAGTGAATTATGGAATTATCCTGATAAAGATAATGTACAATTAGTTTATGATAGAAATAGTAGTTGGGTAATTTTATATTCCGAAGATGATCCTATGAAAGATAAACAAAGAACTCCTGATAATCGAAATCCTTTAGTATATAGAATATATTTAAATCTAAAGGATAAAGAAAAAACTGAATTTATACAAAACTATATAAAAAGATTTCATAAATCTAAAATACCATTTGAACTTAAATTCAGCCAAGATGATACAAGATTAGACCAAATAGTAATATTATCAAGAAGTGAAAACTTTGAAGAAAACGCTTTAGCAGTTGAAGAATTAACAAAAGATATGAAATTAGGAGATTTACCTGTTCTTATAGGAGAATATAAAAATGGAATAGGAATAGCAGAAGAATATCATAATAGACTATATAGTCCTACAAAGGTAAAGTTAGCACTTGTTAGAAGTGCAGTCAAGAAATATTTATGTGATCACATAGATGAATTTGAAAGTCAATTATCAGATGAAGAAAGGAAAAAAATAAATGAATATATAGATGAGTTTAATTATTTATATGAATCTGAAAAAGAAGATATTGAAGAATTTGGCGATGAATATGAAGATTTAAGCAAAACCTATTATCAAGAAAAAAGTACTATTGATTGTGCAAAAGAACATATAGAAAATGACCATGATGCATATGTATGTGGAACAGGTCTGCTAGATTTAGGTAATGCAATAAAACAAATATATTCAAATAGTCCAGAGCAATTTATTAGTGAAATTTCTCAAAATTATCAAATGATTGGAACACAAGTATGGGGATTTGCACTAGATTTTGTTTTTTCAAATGAAACAGAAAGAACATTTTTAAACTCAAAAGAAAATGTAATACTTTTATCATCAGAACAAATTGGTTCTGAATTGGAAGAAATATCAAGAAAAGGATTAACAGATAGTGTTCAGGCAGATTTAGTTTCAATGGTAAAAGAAAAAGATAAACAAAATGAAATAGAACAATAGAATAAAATAAACGAAAGAAGGTTTATAATGGTAAGTTATGAATATAGTATAGCCTTTTCAGAGACATTAGATATATTAGACCATACAAAAAAAGAAGATGTTGAAAAAATACCTATTAAATTTTTAGATTTTTTAAGAATAAATGCATTAAAAAATTATGAGTCAAAATTAGGTTTTAATAAATCTATGGCAGATATGAATTTAAGTGAAAAAACAATAGGTATTTTATCAATTATACATAAAAAATATTGGTGCAATGCTGAACAAAGAAAAGCTTTTGAAGAGAAATTAAAACAAAATGAACTAGCATATCAAAAGCAATTAAGTGAAAAATATAATACTGAAAAACTATTCAAAAATAAGAAATTAGATAAGACTAAAAGTGAAGATATTACTGATTTAATTGCATATGAAAAGCCAAAATGGTACAAAAAGATATTTGAGAAAATTTTGTGTTTTTTCAATAAAACATAATATATCACTTGCAATAATTATAGTAATATAAATTTAATAAATCGAATTATATAATAGAGCTTGAAATAGAGTATGTCATTTTTCGCATACCTGTTTCGAAATCGCTCCATAAGATAAAAAGAAAGAAATAAATAAAAATGAGAAGACTATTTAGGGTAAGTTTTGATATATTAATGACATCAATAGTCCCAATACTATTTTGGTTTTTGTTAGGTATTTTATACTAAAATAATTTATAGGAAATATAAAAATACAACTTTGAAACATAAATCATAAATTGACATTTTATGTAAAATAAACTATAATATATTTAGACTGAGTGCTAAAAGTACTGTCTAGCACAAATTTTATATTTGTGTTGTAGCTTATAAAACATGTCCAAATTTGGAGGAAAAAAATATGTTAAATATTGAAGTGGCAAAAAAAATCAAAAATGAAATTGACAACAAGATTGGACTGGGTTTTATTGACTTGCAAAATGTGCAGGAAAATATGAAACCAATACCGTGTTCCACTCAGGGTTCTTCTGGATGCAATATATGGGGAATCCAGAAAGACAACATAACCATTCTTATATGGATGGAATTAGTAGAAAATGGAAAAAGGGTTAGAATCTTTGAAGTGAAAGAGTTATATTGGTAGCAAAAAAGCCTGTGAAATGTAATTACATTTTACAGGCTTTTTGTATGTATTTATTATTTCAGAATTAAAAAAATTAATAAATAATTAAAACCCCTTTTTTTATTAGCAAATTTATGATACAATATAATACAGTTATGTAAATAAATTACATAAGAATAAAGAACAAGGAGGAAGTATGATTATTTAATATATAAAAATAAATCATACAAGAGAAAAAATGGGATTTTTTGAAAAATTAAAACAAGGACTT
>FR884482.1:5898-14913 GCA_000435535.1 Clostridium sp. CAG:575
GGACTTAATAAAACAAAAAGTTCATTTGATGAAAAAATAAACAACGTATTTAGTAATTTTAGAAAAGTTGATGAAGAATTTTTAGATGAATTAGAAGAAGTATTAATTATGTCAGATATAGGGATGGACACATCTATCAAGATAATAGGAAGTTTAAGAGAAAGAATAAAAAAAGAGAATATAAAAGATGAGGAAGATGTAAAACAAGCACTAAGAGAAGAAATGCAAAAAATACTTGATGTTACAGATATTAGCTTACATCTAGATACACAGCCATCTGTAATATTAGTTATTGGGGTAAATGGAGTAGGCAAAACAACATCAATTGGAAAAATGGCAAATAGATTAGCCAAAGATGGGAAAAAAGTAGTAGTTGCGGCAGCAGATACATTTAGAGCAGCAGCTGTAGAACAACTAGAAATATGGGCAAATAGAGCAGGAGCAACAGTAGTAAAAAGAGAAGAAGGAGTAGATCCAGCATCTGTTGTATATGATGCAATAAAACAAACAAAAGAAATAGGAGCAGATATTTTAATTGTAGATACTGCTGGAAGATTACACAATAAAAAATATTTAATGGATGAATTAAATAAAATTCAAAAAGTCATAAATAAAGAAATGCCAGAAGCTGACAAAGAAGTTTTATTGGTTATTGATGGAACAACAGGTCAAAATGCTATTTCACAAGTAAAAGCATTTAAACAAGAAGCTGATATAACAGGAATTGTATTAACAAAATTAGATGGAACAGCAAAAGGTGGAGTGGTAATAGGAATTGTAGAAGAAAACAAAATACCAGTAAAATTTATAGGTGTAGGAGAACAAATTGATGATATGGAAATCTTCAATTCAGAAGATTTTGTAAAAGCAATTATTTAAAAAATAAGAAGTGTCCCCGTGGGACAAAAATGTCCCAGAAGAACCGTCCCCTTGGGACAAAAGGAGGAGTGAATTTTGAAAAATAAACATAGAATGGTTATAGTACTGCTTTTTATTGCAGTTTTTGCATTACTCACATATGTTAATTTGAGAGGTAGTTATTTGCAATATCAGGACTTAGGAGAAAATTATATACAAGTATTTTCAATAAATTTAAAATACAAATATACTATTTTTATAGCAAATTTTATTTTATTATATGTGCTTATATATTTTACAAATAGAGGAATAAAAAAAGGATTAAAAACTTTTTTTGATAAAGAAAATAAACCTATGCCAAAACTATTAAATAAATCAATAGCTTTTGTGGTATCTGCATTAATAAGTACAGCTATGTCTAATTCACTTATGCAGAAAATATTGTTATGTATTGGCAATACCTCATTTGGAGAAGTTGACCCAATATTTAATTTTGATATTGCTTATTTTATGTTCCAAAAGCCATTAATTCAGACATTATTATTATATTATATTGGAATAATGGCAGGATTAACAATATATATGGCTTTGTATTACATAGTTGTTTTTAATAAATACTTTGATGGTGTTGACGGAAAAATGATAAAAGAAGGATTACTTGTAAAAAAAGTGTTAAGAAATGTAATGCTTCTTATTATAGGTGTTGCACTTATGACTGCATTAAATACAACAGACATTGTATATAGCAAGATGATGACAATAAAAAATGAAACTGATAGCACAGAAAATCTTGAAATTGTTGGAGCAGGATATACAGATGTTATGATCCAAAGATGGGGATATTTAATTTTTGCAGTTGTTATAATTTTTGCTTCAAGAAGAGCAATAAAAGGATTTAAAAAAGAAAATACATCAAAAGTACTAAAAAATTTATTGATTATACCAGCATATTTAGTTATTTTAGTTGTTGTTATGGTTGGATTTGATTTAATTTTTGTAAACTCAAATAAATTAGATAAAGAAAAAGAATATCTATCTTACAATATAAGGAATACAAAAAATGCTTTTGGAATTAATGTAGAAGAAGAAAATATAGAAAATTCTGGAACTATAACAAAAGTACAAGTAAGTGACAACAGAACAATAATTGATAATACAAGAATTATAAATGAAGAAACAGTATTAGCAACATTAGATTATAATCAAACAGGAACAGGATATTATTCATACAGAAATGCAAATATTGCTAAATATCAAATATCTGGACAAACTAAATTAGTATACGTATCTCCAAGAGAAATTACAAATTCAGGTAGAACATATAATAATAAAACATATGAATACACACATGGAATAGGACAGATAGTATCTTCTGCAACAGATGTATCAGAGACAGGAAACATTAATTATATACAAAAAAATGTATCAGGAGCAGATGATAAGTTAGGTACACAAACACAACAAATTTATTATGGATTAAAGACAGATAACATTGTTGCAACAAATACAAAAAATAAACAAGAATATGATTATACAGATGAAGACGGATTGGAACATACATCTTCTTACACAGGAGATAGGGGACTAAAATTAAATTTTGTTGATAGATTAATCCTTGGAATTAAAACAGGGGACTTAAAACTAGCTTTTTCATCAGAAGTTACAAGTGATAGCAAAATATTAATAAACAGAAACGTTATAGGTAGAGCAAAAACAGCAATGCCATATTTAATTTATGATGAAAATCCATATACTGTAGTAACAGATGAAGGGAAAATAGTATGGGTATTAGATGCATACACAGTATCAGGTGCATATCCATATTCTCAATACGAAACAATAAAGCACGATAACATAAAAGAGAAAATAAATTATATTCGTAATTCTGTAAAAGTAATTATTGACGCATATGATGGAACAATGGACTTTTATATAACAGATACAACAGACCCAATAGCTGTAGCATATAGAAAAGTATATCCAACTTTATTTAAAGATAAAGATGAGAGTATTCCTGGATCAATTTCAGAACATTTTGTTTATCCACAATTTCTATATGAAGTACAAGCAGAATTATTAAAGACATATCATAATGTAAAACCAGATATATTATATAGAACTGATGATTTATGGGATTATTCAAAATATAATACAACTATAGTTTCAAAGTCTTCTGGAGCTATTTTAAAACCATATTATACAATGGTAAAAAGTGATGGGGAAGATAAAATTGGATTGTTACAAATATATACACCAAGTTCAAAACAAAATATGATTTCTTATTTAGTTGGAACAACAGAAGGGGAAAATAACAAATTAAAACTTTATAAATTTTCAGAAGATAGCAATATTTTGGGAACAATGCAACTAGATAAACAGATAGAACAAGATGAGACAATTTCAGCAGAAATTCAAGCTTTAAATAAAACAGGAACTAAGGTTACAAAAGACATGGTAGTTGTTCCTATAGAAAATACATTATTATATGTAGAATCTATTTATCAAACTATGTTAAATGAATCAAAAGTACCTGCATTAAGGAAAATTGTTGTAGCTTCTGGAAATAAAGTTGCAATAGGTAATAACTTAGAAGAAGCACTTGAGAACTTACTTTCAACAGATGCCACTGATATTGAAATAGATAACACAGATGACATTGATGGCTTAATAGATACAATTGTAAAAGCAAATAAAAACCTTACTGAATCTACAGAAAGTAATAACTGGGAAATGATTGGTACAGATATTAAAAAATTACAAGATTTAATAAAATCTTTGGAAACAATGAAGGCAGCAGAGGATAAGAAAAAACAAAGTGTTAAGAATGAAGTAAATAATGTTGTTTCTAATGATGTAATTGAAAATGTAAATGTAGTAGACTAAAAATAAGAATTGTAATAGAAAATAAAATACACTGGATTGAGGCAAGTTATTATTTTAGTAACTTGCCTCAATCCAGTGATTTATAATTTATTTCATATTATAGAAAAGTTCAACAAATTTTCTACAATATAAATATATTGTACACCAACAAATTTGTTTAAAAATTTTTGTGATTTTTTCAGTTTTGTTTTTAAACTAATTTGTAGAAAACTTTTTTCCCTTTTTTCAAAATAGCATAACCATCTTTAAAGTCATCAGCAGACAAAACATAATTTACATCAGTAATTTTTGTATCATTTACAGATATACCACCTTGGGCAATTAATGTTCTTGCTTGACCTTTTGAAGGAGCAATTTTAGTTACAATAATTGCATCAATAATAGAAATAAATTTATTATCTCCTAATTCAACTGTAGGCATATTGTCTAAACTACCTGAACCAGAAAATAAGGCATTAGCAGCTTCTTGAGCTTTTAGAGCTTCTTCTTCGCCATGAACAAGTTTTGTTATTTCAAAAGCAGCAATTTTTTTAGCTTCATTTATTTTTTCATTTTTTAAACTTGATAATTCGTTAATTTTTTCCATAGGTAAAAATGTCAAAAGTTTTAAAACGGTTTCAACACTGTCATCTTCAATATTTCTCCAGTATTGATAAAATTCATAAGGAGAAGTCTTAGTAGGGTCAAGCCATAAAGCACCTTTTTCTGTTTTACCCATTTTTTTACCTTCTTTTGTAGTAAGAAGTTTAAAAGTAAGACCATAAGAATCAGATTTTCCTATCTTACGTATTAAATCAACACCACCAATTATATTAGACCATTGATCATTTCCACCCATTTCTAATTTACATCCATAGGTTTCATATAAATGTAAAAAGTCATAAGATTGCATAAGCATATAGCTCATTTCAAAAAATGTCAATCCAGTGTCTAATCTATTTTTATAACAATCAGCAGCAAGCATTTTATTTACTGAAAATAAAGTACCAATTTCACGCATAAAATCAATAAATTTTAAATCTAATAACCAATCAGCATTATTTACAATTATTGCAGCATTTTCACCATCAAAACTAACAAATTTTTCAACTTGTTTTTTGATACATTCAACATTATGGTCAATTGTTTCTCTAGTCATCATTTTTCTCATATCTGTTTTACCAGAAGGGTCTCCTATTGTTGCAGTACCACCACCAACTAAAATAATAGGTTTATGACCACATTTTTGCATATGACTTGCAACCATTAAAGAAACAAAATGTCCGACATGTAAGCTATCCGCAGTAGGGTCAATTCCAATATAAAAAGGAACACTTTCTTTGCCAAAAAGTTCTTTAATTTCGTCAGGATGGGTCATTTGTTCAATATATCCACGTTCATTTAAAATATCAAATACATTTGTTTTAATCAAGCTAATCAATCCTTTACAATAATATTTAGACTTTTATATATTAGGAATGTCTATAACCTTTTAAAATCATCCTATTATAAATTAATAGAATGATTTCCGTTTTTTATAAAGTTTTCATCATAACCTGCGTTATCTATAAAACGATTTAAATTTTTTACAGTAATTCCAGTTTGAGATGAAATAGTATCTAGACTTTGAGTTAAGCCGTTTTCTATTACATAATTTTTAAAAGTTTCAAATTCTAAATTATCTTTTGCTTTACATTTAGGGCAAACTGAATCATTTGAAACATAAAAACTTCCACATCTACTACATTTATTAAATTCCATTTTTAAATCCTCCCATTTATCTTTTGAAATATTAAACTTTAAGTATTTTATCATATTTTATCAAAAATAGGAAGAGAAAAAGAGAAAAAAATAAAGAAATCATATTTTTACTTATCGATATTCATGAAATTTTATATAAAAAAATTAGATATAGATTTTTAATAAATATAATGATATAATTGCAAAAAAACAAAAGAAGGTAATCAAATGAAAAAAATAAATGGAATAATGATGCAGTACTTTGAATGGTATTTAGATTGCAAACAAAATTTATGGAATGAAGTAAAAGAAAATGCAGAAGAACTAGCAAAAAAAGGAATAACGGCACTATGGCTACCACCAGCATATAAAGGAATGGGTGGAAAAGATGAAGTAGGATATGCAGTGTATGATGTATATGATTTAGGGGAATTTGACCAAAAGGGAACTGTTAAAACAAAATATGGCTCAAAAGATGAATACTTAGATGCAATTATTGCTTTAAAGCAAGCTGGAATAGAAACATATGCAGATATTGTATTGAACCATAAAATGGGAGCAGATGCTTTACAAACAATACCAGCAACAAAAGTAGATTGGTCAAATCATAATACAGAAATATCTCAAAAAGAAACAGTGAAAGTAGCTACAAAATTTACTTTCCCAGGAAGAAAACATAGATATTCTGATTTTGAATGGAACTGGACAGATTTTGATGGAATAGACTATAATAATGCAACAGGAGAAAATGCTATTTTCAAATTTATAAATAAAAAATGGGGAGATGAAGTTGACGAAGAGTTTCAAAATTATGACTATTTGATGGGAGCTGACTTAGATTTTTCAAATCCAAGAGTAGTAAAAGAATGTACTGATTGGGGTAAATGGTATTTAGAGTTTACTGGAGTAAATGGCTTTAGGCTAGATGCAGTAAAACATATTGATGCAGATTTTTATAATAATTGGATAAAAAAATTAAGAGAAGAAAGTAAAAAAGAACTTTTTTCTGTAGGAGAATATTGGTCTGCTGATGTAAATAAATTACATAGATATATTCAAGAAACAGAAGGACAAATTTCTTTATTTGATGTTCCACTACATTATAATTTCTATCAAGCATCAATTGATCCAAATTATGATATGACTCAAATTTTGGAGCATACGTTAGTAAAAGAAAATCCATGTAAAGCAGTAACATTTGTAGATAACCATGATACACAACCAGGACAGGCTCTACAAAGCTTTATAGACAATTGGTTTAAGCCAATAGCATATAGTATAATTTTATTACGAAATGATGGCTACCCATGCGTATTTTATGGCGATTATTATGGAATAAAACATGATAATATAAAACCAATGGAGAATTTACAGAATTTAATATTAATTAGAAAAGAAAAATCATATGGAACTCAACATGATTATTTTGACAATAGTACATGTATTGGATGGACTCAAGAAGGGGATAATGAACATATAAATTCAGGAATAGCTGTTGTTATATCAACAGCTGGAGAAAATCAAAAGAGAATGTATGTAGGAACTCAAAATGAAGGAAATAGATATATAGATGCAATAGGAAATTGTGAAGAAGAAGTGATAATAGATTCAGACGGATGTGGTAATTTTAGGGTGAACCCAAGAAGTGTATCTGTTTGGATAAAAAAATAAAAAATTATAAGATTACAGGGAGGAAACATGAAAAGAATAAAGTTAGTAGACAGAATATTACCAACTTACACAAAAGGAGAAGAAATTTTTAATATGACATCACATATTGTAGGAGCAGCATTCGGAGTAATTGCACTTGTTTTGTGTGTTATATTTTCTGGAATTCATCATAATGGATATGCAGTTATAAGTTCTACTATATATGGAACTACAATGATTTTGTTATATACAATGTCGAGTATATATCATGGCTTAAGACCAAATGGAAAAGCAAAAAAAGTATTCCAAATATTAGATCATTGTTCAATATTTTTATTGATAGCGGGTTCATATACTCCGTTTTGCTTGGTAAGTTTTAGAGAATATAATGCAGTTTTAGGATGGATAATTTTTGGAATAATATGGGGAATGGCAATTTTAGGTATTGTGTTAAATTCAATTGATTTAAAAAGATATAAGATATTTTCCATGATTTGTTATTTAGGAATGGGTTGGTGCATAATTTTTACTGCTAATTTATTGCCAAAATTGTTAGGAATACCAGGCTTAATATTTTTGGTAACAGGCGGAGTTGCATATACTATAGGTGCAATTCTTTATGGGGTAGGAAAAAAGAAAAAATATATGCATTCTATATTTCATCTTTTTATATTACTTGGAAGTATATTACAGTTTTTTTGTATTTTACTATATGTGATTTAATTATTTAAAAAATAAATATAATTTTAAAAGGAGATTTGATGTAATGAACAAAAAAATAAAAAGTATGAAAAATAGTTTTAAATATGCAATAGAAGGGATATATACAGGAATAAAAGAAGAAAGAAATTTAAAAATCCATATAGTAATTATGATTTTTGTAATTATATTTGGGATTATATTAAAAATAAGCAAAATAGAATGGATAATATGTATTATTTTATTTGGATTAGTCATATCAGCAGAATTAATGAATACTGCAATAGAAAACGTTGTGGATTTAGTAACAATGGAAAAAAATCAAAAAGCTAAAATAGCGAAAGATGTGGCAGCAGGAGCTGTTCTTGTAACAGCAATATCATCTGCTATTATAGGATTTATAATTTTTTTACCTAAAATTTTAAAATAATTAAGAATATAGTTGATATAATAAATGTAAAAAAAATAATATTGATTATTTATACTATTTCGAAGCTACAGAATAAAGCAATAACTAGATAAAGATAATGAAGAGTAAGAAAATAAAAGGAGTAGTTAAAAATGCAATTAGAAAATAATATAAAAAAGATACTTGAAAGAGCAAAAGAAGATGGACAAGATATACAAAATATTACTTGGAAAGATTGCGAAGAAGAAAACTTAAAAATACAAAAAATTGAAATAAGTAATAGCTTATTTTGGAATTGTAGATGTATAGAATCAGACTTTTCAAGAAGTCATTTTACAAATGTTACATTTGAAAATTGTGATTTTTCTAATACGAATTTTAGCGAAACAGAATTTACAGAAGTGAAATTTGTAAATTGCAAAATGATAGGATGTAATTTTACAGATAGTAGTATATACAAGAATATAATAGAACAAAGTAATTTTGAATATGCAAACTTTTCAAATTCGATAATAAAAAGTACAAGATTATTAGAAGTAAATTTAAGAGGTGCAGCATTAGGAGAATGTAAGCTAAAAGAAAACAAATGGGATGACTGCAATTTAATGCAAGCACAACTATTTAGAACAAGTTTGAAAAATGTTGATTTTAGAACTTGTAATATTGAGGGAATAACAGTAGAAAAAGAAGACTTACAAGGAATGATTGTAAATGAATTTCAAGCAATAGATTTATCAAAAATACTAGGAATTATAGTAAAATAAATTAGAAACATAAATAAATTTAATGAAAGAATC
>FR884483.1 GCA_000435535.1 Clostridium sp. CAG:575
TGTGGAAAATAAAATATAAAAATGAAAAAATAATAAAAAAAGGAAGTGATTTTATTACAGAAAAAAATAATATTAAAAACTTTTTATCAGGAGTTTTTTCAATTAAAGATTATTTAGCACCAGCATATATAAATTTAAAAAATCCAAAATATATAGAAATTGATAATTTATATTATTCATCAGTAATTGTTGTTAATTATTATAGAGAACAATCAGATTTAATATTAAAAAATTTAATTGAAACAAATATAAATATGAATATTAGTATATTCTATGAAAAGCAAGATGCATATAAGACTATAAAAGATTTAACATATCACATTGGAAATGTAGGGGTAGAACTAAAAGAATCAAACCAAAATAGACAGGATATAGATATAGCTGCATTTACTTATAATGATGCAAGGTATATAAGAAAAGAGATTCAAGTAAACAACGAAGATTTATATTTTTTATATATTTACATAACAATATATTCCGATTCAATAAAAGAATTAGAATATAATATTAACAAAATAGAAGGAATAACACAAAGTAAAGGAATGCAAACAAGAAGAGCAAATTTTAGACAAGAAGAAACTTTTTTTGCAACATTGCCAATTATGGAAAATAAAGAAATTATAAAAAAAGTATCAAAAAGAAATGTATTAACAAATGGACTTTTAGCTACATATCCATTTATATCATCTAGTATATTTGATGATAATGGAATATTTATTGGTACTAATATATATAATAATTCATTAGTTTTTATTGATAGATATAATACACAAAAATATAAAAACGCAAATATTTGTATTTTTGGAACAAGTGGAGCAGGAAAATCTTTTTATACAAAATTACTAATTTTAAGATATAAATTATTAGGAATTAAACAATATATAATAGATCCAGATAGAGAATATAATGAAATATGTGAAAAATTAGGAGGAGTCAGAATAAAGTTAGGGCCAACATCTAATACATATATAAATATAATGGAAATTGAAAAAGAGAGTATAGAAGATGGAGAAAATGGATATTTAGCAACAAAAATTAGTAAATTAATAGGTTTTTTTAATTTGATTTTTGGAGAAATGAATGAAGAGGAAAAAGCAATTTTAGAAGAAAAAATAATAGAAGTTTATAAGGAAAAAAATATAACTTTTGATGATAAAAGTTTATATAATAAAAATAAAAAATTCAAATCTTCTAAAGAAATGCCTATATTAGAAGATTTATATAAAATATTAGGAAAAAACGATGAAACAAGAAAATTTAAAATAAAGTTAATGCCATTTGTAGAAGGATCTATGAGATTTTTTAATAACTATACAAATGTGAAAATTGATAATGAATTAGTAGTTGCAGATATATATGATTTAGGTGAAGAAAATTTAAAATATGGAATGTATTTATTTATTAATAATTTCTGGAATAAAGTTAAAGAAAATAGAAAAGAAAAAAAAGCCATATATATGGATGAAATTTGGAGATTAATTGGAGCTACATCTAATAAAAATGTTGCGAGTTTTATTTATAAAATATTTAAAACAATAAGAAAATATGGAGGAAGTGGAATTGCAATAACACAAGATATATCCGATATTTTTAGCCTAGAAAATGGAACATATGGAAAAAGTATTTTAAACAATTCTAGCATAAAAACATTTTTTGCATTAGAAGAAGAAAATATAAAAATATTAGCAGAAAACACAAATATAACAGAGAAAGAGAAAATAGAAATTAAATCTCTAAAAAGAGGAGAGTGCTTAATGTTAGTAGGCGAAGACCATATATTAACCGAAATTCAAGCATCAGATTTAGAAAGAAAAATAATAGAAGGAGAAAAATTAGATGACAAAAATAATAACAGCTATGAATAATTCTAAAGTAAATGAAGAGTTGACAAAAGAAAAGAATGTAGAAGTTATAGGAAAAAATATTCAATACAAAGAAGGTATATTAGAATTATTAGATATAAATTCTAACATAGATTATATTATTTTTGAAGAAAATTTATTTGGAGAAATACATACAGAAAAATTAATAAAAAAAA
>FR884484.1:0-8726 GCA_000435535.1 Clostridium sp. CAG:575
TATTATGTTGCTATTTTTTCTTTAATAAATCTAATAATAATTTATATATTGCAGATAGAACTTCGACTAATAATAGAAATAATATAGCAGATAAATATTCAAATAACGCTTCTAATACGGAAAATAATAATGTTAACCAAAATACTAATGTAGAAAATAAAAATGTAAATGAGCATAATACGAATATTAACAATAATTTAAATAATCTTGAAAACAATACTAATAATACCTTACCTAGGCAAGAAGAAGTAATCTCAGCTTTTTCAACAAAGGTTTATAGTAAAGATGCTAACAGGCAAAATAATATAAAGCTTGCATGTAGTGAATTGAATGGTACTATAGTTCCAAATGGTTCAACATTTTCTTTTTGTAAAACGGTAGGTCAATCAACACCACAAAAGGGTTATACTGAGGCTGATATTTTTGATGAAGACGGAAATAAGAAAAAAGGCATTGGTGGTGGAAAATGTCAAATTAGTACAACTTTATATAATGCAGTTCTAAATGTTCCAAATTTAATTGTTACAGAAAGACATGAGCATAGCAATAAAGTTCCGTATATTCAAGACGGCAAAGATGCTGCTGTAAATTACGGAACTTATGATTTAAAGTTTGAAAATCGTACTGGTTTTGATATAAAAATCAATGCCGATTCTACTAGTGATGCTGTAAATATTAGTATTTATAAAGTTTTTTAAATGTTACTAATGTTATGATTATGTTATTTTTTGTTATCTATCAACATTTTATTTATTTCTACTCCTAGAAATACTGCATAAAAACATGAATATGTCCACATCATAATAAGCATTAATGTTGTTAGACTTCCATATGTAATAGAAAATCCCTTAAAAATATCTAAATATTTTGAGAATACAAATGATATTACATTAAGTGCTACTGCTCCAAAAATTGCTCCTGGAATTTGGCTTTTAAATGTTGGTTTATGTTTTGGTGTAAATTTATATAAAAGCAAGAAAATTATAAATGTCGCAAATATAAACGCTATTTCTGTTACAATACTTGATAATATTGTATAATTCTGAAATCCTCCAAAATGTTCTTTTACAATTGAAATTAAGCTATTTCCAAATACTAATAAAATTAACCCTACTACTATTAATACAATAAATACTATTGTTTCAATTAAAGCCATAAATCTTAAGTATAAAACTGAGTTCTCTTCTTTTTCATCTATTTTGTACACTGAATGTAGCCCTTTTGTTAGTGCAAACAGACCTTTTCCTGCTGCCCATAAAGTAAATACCAATGAAACTGAGATTGTTCCGATTGATTTTGAATATACTTCTCTTACTATACCCAGTACAAATTCATTCATACTTGAAGGAATTATTTTTGATATTACATCAAATAAAGTTTGCTGATTTACATTTATGTATTGTATTAGTGTAATTAGCAGTATTATAAATGGAATAAATGATAAAATTGTATAATATGAGCATTGAGCCGCATATTCGCTAACATGGTCTTTGCTCATGTTAGCAAATAACTTCTCTATTTTCTTATAAATTTTTTTCACGATTAATCCTCTCTTTTATCTCATTTTTTTGTTTTTCTACTCTTTGCTTTACTTCTTCTTTTTTCTCTTTAAATTTTACTTTTATAGATTGTATTCTTGGATATGCGTTTATCAATCTTCTATATACTGCAGATTTTCCAAGTAAAATTTCTTTTACTTTGTTTGTTATTTCTTCTGTGTTGTCCAATTCTTTTCCAACCTGCTTTGTCGTTTTTCCAACATATCCGATTACTTTTCCTGATACTATATTATCTACTAAATAAATTACAAGCAATGTCCAAAATAATATATTTAAAGCTACTTCAGGTAGTGCATTTATTTTTTCTAGTAAAAATGGATTTGATACATACATAATAAACATTCCTAATAGTCCAAATGGTATTATTGTGTTTAAACACACTCTTCCATTTATATTGAATTTTCTCTGGCTATAATCCCACCATCTTGCATGATATATCTTTTCCATAAAGTAACTTGTTAAATATTCTAGTGTTCCACAAACCAGAATTGCCATTATAAATAATGTTATTGGGTCATTTGTGTATCTTTTTAGTAAAAATGTTATTAATAATGCTCCTGTTCCATAAATTGGGCAATATGGACCTATCAAAAATCCTCTATTTATAAATCTTTTATATTGTATTAATTTTCCTATTACTTCCATTGTCCATCCTAAAAATGAATATGTTAAAAACAATAAAAAATATACTCTTATATCTATACCAAATATTACCATCTTAAATTTTCCTTTCTTTATTTATAGTTCTAGCCTATTTATAAATTTAATTTTTACAAGTTGCTTTAATAATTTATTTTCTTCTTTTTCTAAATTCATATCATCATTTACAATTTTTAATGCTGCTGCTTGTGCTAATTTTAATATATCCATATCTGTAAATAGATTTGCAATCTTGAATTCTGGTATTCCATGTTGCATAATTCCAAAAAAGTCTCCTGAGCCTCTTAATTCTAAGTCTTTTTGAGATATTAAAAATCCGTCGTTTGTTTCACTCATTACTTTCATTCTTTCTCGTGTATTTTTACCTTTTCCTTCATATTTTAACACACAATAAGATTTATATTCTCCTCTTCCAACTCTTCCTCTTAATTGATGTAATTGAGCAAGTCCAAATCTTTGCGCATCTTCTATTACCATTATACTTGCATTTGGAACGTCAACCCCAACTTCTATAACTGTTGTTGCTATTAATATATCTATTTCACCATTTTTAAATCTGAGCATTATATCATCTTTTTCTTTTTGTTTCATTTTACCATGAATATATTCAATTTTGTAGTTTGGAAATGTCTCTGTTTTGCATTTTTCATATAATGTAATAACTGATTTTAAGTCATTTTCCTCTTCTTCACTATCTTCCACAAGTGGACATACAATATATGCTTGTCTACCTTCATCAACTTGCTTTTTAATAAAATTATTTACTCTTTCATCTAATGCTTTTGTTACTGCAAACGTTTCTATTTTTTTTCTATTTGGTGGTAATTCATCTATAATTGATATATCCAAATCTCCATATAAAATAAGTGCAAGTGTTCTTGGTATTGGAGTTGCTGACATTACTATAACATCTGGATTTTGACCCTTTTCTGCAATTGTAGTCCTTTGTTTTACTCCAAATCTATGTTGCTCATCTGTTACTACTAGTCCCAATCTTTTAAATACTACATTTTCCTCTAGCATCGCATGTGTTCCTATCAAAATATCTATTTCTCCATTTTGTAGTCTTTGTAGAATTTCTTCCTTCTTCTTTTTTGATATTCCAGAAATTAATAATTCACATTTTATATCGAATTTATCTAATATATTCTTAAAATTATTTAAATGCTGTACTGCAAGTATCGCTGTTGGTGCTAATATTGCTGCTTGATATCCTGATTTAACAGCTTTGTATGCTGATATCATTGCTACAATTGTTTTTCCAGAACCAACATCACCTTGTAATAATCTGTTCATCGGTTTATTTGATTCCATATTTTCATCTATTTCTTGCAAGACTCTTAGCTGTGCTTTTGTCAACTTAAACGGTAATGTGTTTATTACATCTGACATTTTGGCATCTTTGCTAAATTCTATTCCATTCTTTTCTGTACTATAATTATTCTTTAACTGTAATAATGCTAACTGTGTTGATAATAATTCTTCAAATACTAACCTTTTTCTTGCTATTTCAAATTCTTTTAACTCTTTTGGAAAATGGATTTTTTGCACTGATTCATTTATTCCCATTAAGTGATATTCCTTTAATATGTACTCTGGAAGTGTTTCTTGTAATCCACCTTGTTCCATTACTTTTTGCATTCCATTTTCCATTATTTTTCTAATTGTATTTTGAGTCAAATTAAATGTTAATGGATATATTGGTATAATTTTTCCTGTATTATTTGTCTTTTCTATTTCGTCAAATACCGGAGAATTTATTTCTATTCTCCCATATTTATTGCTTATTTTTCCATAAAATCTATATTTTTTTCCGATTTCAAATTTTGTTTTTAAAAATGAATGATTAAACCATGTTATCGTGGCACTTGCTGTTTCATCTCTAACTACTAATTTTTGCATAGTTCTTCCTTTTGAAAGTCTTGTTTCTGTAATTCTTGAAACAACTATTGCTTCTATTGTTACTTCTTCACTATCATAGCATTCTATCAGCTTTCTTGAGTTGTTTCTGTCTTCGTAATCTCTTGGATAATATGTTATTAAATCTTTTAATGTAAAAATTCCTATTTTATTTAGGAGTTGCACTCTGTTGGGTCCTACTCCTTTTATGAATTTTACATCGTTTTCTAATTCTACCATTATTTTCCTTTCTTGGTTTTTTTGCTAACTTTAAAAATTATTGAAATTGAAAACTTAGAGCCTGATTTAATTGCAACATATTATAAAAAAATTGGTGGATATCCTTAATAAGGGGAACCGATTTTTTTATAATAGTTGCAATTAAAAATAAATACGTATCAATAATTTTTAAAGTTAGCAACATTAATTAAATAATTTTATCAAATTTAAGTTAATTCGGCTGAATATTTTAATTTACTTGCAATAAATTAAATTCCAACCCATCTGCACTTACTAATTTATATTCAATTCCATCAATATTTCCTTGCACTGCTTCTTTTATAGAATTACTATGTAAATGTCCATAATAACATCTTTTTACATTATATTTTTTCATAATTTGTGCATAAGAAGTGTTCAAATAATTTTTTGTAATTGGTGGATAGTGCATAAAAATTATAATTTCTTTGTCTGCTCCAAATTGTTCTATTCCATTTTTAATTGAAAGTTCTAGTCTATCAGTTTCTCTTTTAGTTAGTCTTATGTCTTCCGCTTCTTCTGATAAAGTCCAGCCTTTTGTTCCAGCTATTATTTTGTTTTCAAATTCATAGCTGTTGTTATGTAAAAAATCTATATTTTCAAATCCTTTTTCTTTTACATAGTTTCTCATATTTGTAACTGTTGTCCACCAATAATCATGGTTTCCTTTTAATAATATTTTTTTTCCTGGCAGATTGTTTATAAATTCAAAGTCCTTTTCTGTTTCTTCTAAGTACATTGCCCACGAAAAATCTCCTGGCAATATTACTATATCATCTGCTTTAACTTTTTCTAGCCAATTTTGCTTTATTTTTTCTTCATAATCTTTCCATATATCTCCAAACACGTCCATTGGTTTGTTTGTGTTAAAAGATAAATGTAAGTCTCCTATTGTGTATATTGCCACTTGATTTTCCTCCTTTTTTATTTATAAGTCAATAGCTAGCTTACTAATGTTGATTCTATTTATATTATTTTAAATTCAATCATTTGCTTGTGTGCAATATTTGCATAATATCGTTTCAAGTCCTATTTGTGCATCTATTTTTCCACTCTTAAAATTATAATCTAAATCAGTAAGGTCATTTAAAATTTCTCTTAATTCATTTTCTTTAAAGAAGCGTGCCTGTGCTTTATATTTATTTGTTAAAAATACTTGATTTGGTTTCAAATTCAAACTTTGTACTAAATCTTTGTTATTTTTTATTGACAATTTTGTAAAATATAATTTTTTAAAATGGTTATATAATGTAACTAATATTTTAGGCAATGGTTCTTTTGCGTAAATTAAATTCTGTAAAACTTGTAATGCTTGTGTTATATCTTTTTTTCCTAAATCATCTGTTAAATCAAAAATTACGCTTTCTATTTTCTTTATAGATAATTTATCTATATCCTCTTTTTGTATAGTTCCGCTTTTTCCTGCATATTCAATTAATTTCCTTATTTCATTTATTAAATCTTGCATATTAGTTCCACAGCATTCAATTAAATATTTTATAGTGTCTGAGCTAATATTAACTTGGTAAGCATTGCAAATTCCTTTTAATCTTTGTTCTATTTGTAATGGCTTTTGGAAGTCAAATTTACACACTATACCGTTTTTATCTATTGTTTTATATAATTCTTGTTTTACATCTACATCTTCTTCAACAAATACTAATATAACACTTTCTTTTACTATATCAATGTTTTCATTTAAATAATTAGAAAGTCTATCTCTTAATTTAGCTAATTCTGCATTTTTCTTTCTTCCCTCTTTTTTAAAAATTCCTGTATTTTTTGCTATAATTAATTTTTTTTCATAGCCAAAACTTGGTGTTTCTATATCAGAAATTATTTCTCCTACATTTTGTTCATCAATCAAAATGTAATTTATTCCTTTTACACATTCTCCAAAAAGATTTCTTATTTTTTTTACATTATTTTCTAGTAAATATAGTTCTTCTCCATAAAACAGATAAATACTATCTAATTGTTTGCTATTTAGTTGTTTTTCTAATGCTTCTATTGTCATTTCTGAACCATTCCTTTCTTAGCAATAGATAATTAACTTTTGTTGGAGAAAATTTCAACTTTATTTACAACAAATTTTGTCTTTTAATTTTTTCCTATTACCTATTTCCATTCAAGATTCTAATAATTTCTGCCACACTCCATGCCTGTGAAATTGCCCCTTTAGGTTCTTGTGGCTTTTTGGAATCATACATTTCTGATATACTTCCAATGCAACCTCTTTCTTCTATTTCTTTTTCAAATGTAGTTTTTGTTATATTTATAAATTTGCCTAATTTTGCTTCTACTTCTGCCTTTTTTGTTTTTCTTTTTTCACTTGCTATAATATTTTTTAGTGAATTATAGTATAATCCTAAAAGCCATGGCCATGTTGTTCCTTGATGATAGTGCATATCTCTTTGCATACTGTTGCCTTCATATACATCTACATAATTAGGTTCTCCTTTTGCTAGTGTTTTTAGTCCATATGGATTTAATAGTTTCTTTTCTGCTGTGTCAATGATGTTGTATGCTATTTCTGAATTTGGTTCTATCACAGGATATGTTAAGCTTAAACTAAATAATTGATTAGGTCTTACTTTATTATCTCCTAATACATCATACAAACATTTTCTTCTTGAATTATAAAATTTGTCATTAAATGATTTCTTACATTTTTTTGCTAAGCTTCTATATTGTTTTGCTTCTGTTTCATTTTCGAATTTTTCTGCTAGGTCACTCATAATCATTAATCCATTGTACCATAAACTATTTATTTCAACTGCTTTTCCATTTCTTGGTGTTGCTGCAATACCTTCACATTTTGCATCCATCCAAGTATTTTGGGTTGCCGTTGTTCCTGATGATATTAAATAATCAGTATCTAGATAAATATTATTTTGGTCTACATCAATACCTTTTTGATAGCTTTCTATTATTATTTTTAATTTATCATATATTTTTTCTTTTATAAATTCGTAATCATTTGTATATTCAATATATTTTTGTATTTGTTCAAATAATAATAGTGAACTGTCTGCACTGTTGTATAATGGTCTATTATCAAACCCTGAATATCCATTTGGAACTAATCCATATTTTATATCTCTTACCATTGTAAGTAATACTTCTCTTGCAATATCATATCTCTTTAGAATTAATAATAATCCTTCAAATGATATTAAACTGTCACGTCCCCAATCCAAAAACCATGGATATCCTGCAATTATTGTATGTAATCCAAATGTTGGTCTATATACTATAAATTGGTCAGCTGTTGCAATTAGTTTAGATATATCTTTATAAAATTTATTATTTTCATCTATTTCTGCTTGTTTTACTACTTTTTCTATTCTTTCAATCTCGTTTTTGATTACTTTATTTACATTTATTTCTTCAATATTTTCTTCAAATGAGCATGCAAAAGATATTTCTTTTTCTTCATTTGGTTGTATTTCTATTTCATATACCCCTGTTACATAGTGATTTTCTTTTGGGTAAAAGCCTCTTTTTTGTTCTTCTATGTAAAACATGTCTTTAAATGTGTCATTGTTATGTTCTATATATTTTCCTTCTGATGTATTCATATATACTGGAAAACTTGATCTTCCATCAATTATTAGTTTTACTTTTCGATTATTTATAATTTGTTTTACATCAAATGTGTGATTTGTACTCATACAGTGAAAATCTCTAAAATTTATAATTGGTGCTAATGTTAATTTGGCAGGTTTATTTCCGTTTTTTATTTTATAATAAATTCCTACTGTATTTCTACCATATTCCATACAAATTGCTTTTGTAATTTCAACATCTTGAATTTTGTACTTAAAAACTGGCACATATTCTTTTTCAAAACTTTCTAAATATTGATATCCTTGAGATATATAATTTTCTCCTATATTCGTAAATAATTCGTATTTTTGATTTTCAATTTCTATTGCTTCATCTAATTTTGATAATATTAGATATCTTCTTGCTGGTGGAGTCAGTGGTGCTATTAATAACCCATGATATTTTCTGGTATTTGCTCCAATTACAGTGGAACTTGCAAATCCACCAATTCCATTTGTAATAATCCATTCTCTTTTTAGTCCGTTTTCTAAATTTATTTTTTCATTTGTCAATTTCATTTTTTTAGTCCTTTCAACTAAGAATTTATATTTTTATACTAACATAATTTTTATTGGTTCTCAATATCTTTTGAAAAAAAATCAATATATTTCTAATTTTTATTTGTTAATAATATATTTTTCATTTCAATAATAGAATTTCTTTTATTAAAAAAGAGGCTGAGGAAATCTGTTTAAGATTACACCACTAAAAACCCCCTTTGATGATTTTTATCAGAGAGAG
>FR884484.1:8789-12483 GCA_000435535.1 Clostridium sp. CAG:575
ACAACAATTATCATTTATATTAATTACTATTTTCATTTAAATAATTTTTTATATTCTCTATGTCTTTTTGGTCTTTGGTTGCATTCCTCTATAAAATAATACATTTTAATAAGAACTATTTTTATTCTATTGTTTTTCTTTTTCTTCCTCTAGCACTCTTTGGTTTTGATGCAATATCTTTTTTTGGTTTTAATATTGTTTCTTCATATTCTTTTCTAAACTCTAATACATTTAAATCTTCTTTTAGTTCTTCCATGCTTTTTGTTGCATTTTTCTGTCTATCAATTCGTGCCTTATTTGGTACTTCTGGACGTTTTTTTGCTTTTTTAACTTTTTTACTTGCATTTTTTAGTTTTTGTTCTTTTAATTTTATCATTTCATCTGCTTCTTTTATTGAAGCTATTCTATCACTATATTTACTACTAAATTTACTTGTTCTTTTTTGTTTTTCTTTAGGATGTTTTTTGTTTCTTTTTTCTTCTCTTTCCATTTGTTTCTTGATTTTTATCATTCTTTTATCTTCTTTTAATTTGTTATTTAGCATTAAATATTGTGGGTCATTTTGTTTATCTTGATATTTTAAATCATCACAAATTAATTGTATTATGGATGTTGCAACTAAGTCTGGGTCATGTCTTATACATCCATTTTGAATCATTGATAAATCTCTTTGTAAATATGTAATTCCTTTTATCTTGTCGACATCTGGAACAACTATGTCTTGTCCTTCTAAATTGTATTTTTTGATATATTCTGGAACAATTTCTCCAGTATCATAAATGCAGTAATCTACAATTCCTTTTCCACAGTGTTCTATAATTGCATTTAAGTGGTCTGAAACAGTATATTCATCTGTTTGTCCTGGTTCTGTCATTATATTGCTAATATACACTTTTAATCCTGTATTTTCTTTAATTGCTTTTGCAACTCCATTTACTAATAAATTTGGAATTACATTTGTATATAAGCTTCCTGGTCCAATAACTATGCAGTCTGCATTTTGTATTGCCTCTAATACACCTGGTGCTGGTCTACAATTTGTTGGGTTTAAATATATACGATTAATTTTTGTTACTTTTTCATATACCATTTCTGGTATTTTAGATTTTTCTGTTACTACATATCCATTTCCAAGCTCTGCTGTAATGTTCATTTCATCTAATGTTACTGGTATTACCTTTCCAACAATATTTAAAACTTCATTACTTTTTACAATTGAATCTGCAAAATCTTTATTTACATTTTTCATTGCTGCAAAATAAATATCTGCAAAAGATAAGTTTCTTAATTTTCCTTCAGTAAATTTGTAATTCATTATTTTTTCCATTTGTCCGTCCTGCGTAGCTAATGCAATCATACTATCCTTTATATCATCAATTGGTAAATTATTTAATTCTTTTCTTGATTCAGTTTGTTCTTCTCCATAATCTGATACTGTAACAATTGCTGTTAAATTATCTGTATATTTTTTAAGTCCTGAAAGTACTGTATTTAGTCCACTTCCACCACCAATAACAACTATGTTTGGTCCTTGATGATATACCTTTTTATTAAAAATTAGTGACTTAACATTTACATTGTTTCTGTCATTCATCCTATCATCTGTTGATTCAATTAGTACTTCTAAAGTTCTTTTATTTAAACATACTAGTCCTATTACAATGCATAAAAAACCGCATATAAAAGTAACTATTATTTTAGCTAATTCTTCAAAAGACATTTCTTTCAAAACTAACACTTCTGCTAATCCATAGCATGCTAAGATAATTCCTATTAAAATTAGAAAAATCCATCTTTTCATTTTATTACTTGCTTTAAACCATTGCATAAATCCATTCATTATATTTACCTCCTCCCCATATTCAAAAAACATAAAAATGTCTTAATGGGGTACTATTCTCCTATTATCTTTACTTCTAATTCTATTTTCTTTCCGTATTTTTCATATACTTTCTCTTTAATAATTTGTGTTAATTTTAAAACATCATCTGCTGTTGCATTTTCTTTATTTATAATAAAACCTGCGTGTTTTTCTGAAACTTGTGCTCCACCAACTTGAAAACCTTTTAGTCCTAATTCATCAATTAATTTTGCTGTAATAAAATTTTCTCCTCTTTTAAATGTGCTTCCAGCTGAAGAATATTCTATTGGTTGTTTTTCTTTTCTATATTGCTTATATGTATCCATTTTTTCTTTTATTTCTTCTTTTTTTCCTTTTTGTAATTCTAACTTTGCTTCTACTATAATATATTTTTCATTTGAAAACATACTTTTTCTATAAGCAAATTCTGCCTCTTTATTAGAAAACTTATGGATTTTTCCTTCATAATCAATTGCTGTTATTTCTGTTAAAATATCTTTCATTTCTTTTCCATGTGCACCTGCATTCATAACAACAGCTCCTCCAATTGTTCCTGGAATTCCTGATAATTCTTCAAAGCCAGTTATTTCTTCTTGGTATAATTTTTGTGCTAAAAAACCAATTGGAGTTCCACTTTTTACTGTAATTTCTGCTTTACCATCAGTAGTATTTATATTGATATTTATTCCTTGTATTGAAATTTTTGCTACAATTCCTCTTATTCCACTATCTTTCACTAGTAAATTGCTTCCATTTCCTACTACTGTAAGTTGAATATCATTTTCTTGTGTGAATTCTAATATTTTTTGTAATTGTTCTAATGTTTCTACTTTTACAAAAAATTCTGCATTACCACCAATTTTGAATGATGTATGTTTTTTCATAGGTTCATCTTCTAAAATATTTTCTTGTGGTATAATATTTTGTAATTGTAACATTATTCTTTCTTTTTCCATTTAGCTTATTTCATCCTTTCATTCTTCAACAGAGTACACGTATAAAGCCTTGCCTTTATTTGTTACTTTTTGTGTTTTGTTAATGACTTCTCCTGTTTTGTAATTTACTATATATATGTCTTTTTCATCTGTAATTCCTAAATTTTCTAAATCAGTTTGGCTTAGTTCTTTATAATTTCCATCATTTCCTTTTAATGATATGTTTGTATTTGCTAAATTGTTAATTTCTTGTATAGTCTTTTCTACTTCTGTTTTTGCTATATTTGTTCCTGGTAATTCTTCATGTGTAAGTTTAGATTTTGTATATCTTTCTAAAATAGCATGTTGTATCATATTTAGTTCAGAAATTGCTACACTATCTTTTGCTTGTTCATTTATTTTTATAGTTCCTCCTATAGATATTCCTGAAATAATTAGTAATACAATAATTGTTATTACTAACGCTATTAATGTAATTCCATTGTTTTTTCTTGTGTTCATAAATTACTTTCCTTATACATAATATTTAGGCTTTTAATTGGTTTTACCTATAAACCATTTATTGAGTTTATGTTTTTTATATTGATATAATATATTCATTGGATTATTTTTTGTTTTTCTGTTATAATATATCATTTTTTTTATAAAATTACAATGCCTCATTCTTATTTAATTAAATTTGGTTAATTAAATTGTATACTAAAAGACGGCATAATCATTTGATTACACCGTTTTGGTTTTAGCATAATTTATTTACTACTTTTTTTGAATTTGTCTTATTTCAAAATGGCGGTTCTTGTGAGGCTAAAATGTCTCACAAGAACATATTTTTTTACTTTTTCGACATTTTTCTTTTTGTTTTGACAAGATTTTTGGAACAAATTCTCTACGTCCCCAT
>FR884485.1 GCA_000435535.1 Clostridium sp. CAG:575
GCTGACATCATCGAATAATTTATAAATAAAAAAGGGAAAAGTTAAACTTTTCTCTTTTTTTTGTACAAATTTTAGAAAACTATTGCATTTTTTAGTAAACAATAATAAAATTATTATATTATAAATAAAATATATAAACAAATAAAATTATAATTTAGTAATTAAAAATCGAGTTTATACTTTAGGAGGAATTAATAGAAAATGAAAATAATACTAGATGTGATGGGTGGAGATAATGCACCAGATGCCAATATAAAAGGGGCTATAAATGCAATAAATAAAATAAAAGCAGAAATTATTTTAGTAGGAAAAGAAGATATAATTAGAAGTAAAATAAAAGAATTTTATGGAAAAGAAGTTGAAGAGATATCAGACAGATTAAAAATATATAATGCAACAGAAACAATTGAAATGGAAGATCAACCAACAGTTGCAATAAAACATAAAAAAGATTCTTCAATGGTAGTAGGTTTTAATATGTTAAAGCAAGATGAAGGAGATGTATTTATATCTGCAGGAAATTCAGGAGCATTGCTTGCAGGAGCAACATTGCTTGTAGGAAGAATTAAAGGAATAGATAGACCAGCGTTAGCAGGAATTTTACCAGCATATAAAAGTCAGTTATTATTAATGGATTGTGGATCTAATACAAATTGTAAGCCAATAAATTTATTGCAGTTTGCACAGATGTCAACGATATATTTGCGTAATACGTTTGGAATCGAAAAACCTGCTATAGGA
This sequence comes from Clostridium sp. CAG:575, assembly GCA_000435535.1. Classification (GTDB taxonomy): domain Bacteria; phylum Bacillota; class Clostridia; order TANB77; family CAG-508; genus CAG-269. The sequence continues at coordinate 742 of FR884485.1, forward strand.
TTATTAAATATCGGAACAGAAGAGACAAAAGGAAATGAATTAGTAAAAGAAAGTTATAACCTAATAAAAAATAATGCAGAAAAGTTAGATATTAATTTTGTTGGAAATGTAGAAGGTAGAGATGCTTTTTCTGGAAAAATAGATGCAATAATTGCAGATGGATTTACAGGAAATGTGTTTTTAAAAACAACAGAAGGATTAGGAAAATTTGTTAAAAAGTCTTTAAAAGAAAGTTTATTAAAAAATATATTTTCTAAAATTGCTTCTATTCCATCACTTCCAGCTATAAATAGATTTGCTAATACAATGGATTATAAAAGATATGGTGGTGCTTTATTTTTGGGTGTGAAAAAACCAGTAGTAAAAGCACATGGAAGTAGTGATGAAAAATTATTTGAATATACGATACTTCAAGCAGAAAAATTTGTTGAAAATAAAGCTGTAGATAAGATGATAGAAGCATTTACAGATACAAATGTGAATGGTTAGTATAAATTTTAAATAATTGTCAAATATACTTGACAAAAATAATAACATATAATATAAAAGTATTATAAAAATAAAGATAATACATATTTTTTAAAACTTGAGAGGAGGTGAACTCGAGAAGATGAGTTCAGAAGAGATATTTGAAAAAGTAAAAGGTATAATTGTTGAACAATTAGGTGTAACAGATACATCAGTAACAATGGAAGCTTCATTTATTGATGATTTAGGTGCTGATTCTTTAGATATAGTTGAATTAGTAATGGCTATTGAAGAAGAATTTGATATAGAAATTCCTGATAGCGATGCTGAAAAAGTTGTAACAGTAGGAGATGTAGTTGATTACATAAAAGATAATGTTGAATAATAGAAAAGCTAAGGATGTTGTATTGAACCAAAGAAATATTTGATTTTTAAGGTCTAAGTACAACATTCTTAGCTTTTTTTACATTAGAGTACAGAAAAAAATATCTATATATTGGCAATAATATATTTTGGCTATAAACTTTCATAGTATGTTTGCTACAATATTAGTAAAATTTTTAAAGAAGTATATTGTGTAGGAAAATATAGAATTTTTATAAATGGTATATGAATTATAAATATTACAATTACTAATTACAGAGTTATTGCTTATGAGTTCTATATTTCCAATATTAGTGCCTCCATATAGTGGGGCTTCAAATGATTTTTTACAAGTGATTTTAATTGACAATGAGTTAATAAAATCTTTTCTAATAGGAATAATAGAATATTTTAAAGGTTCTATTTCTATGTTGAAATTACTATTTTTTAGATAATTATATTTATTTATATAAAAAGTATTTATATTATTAGTTTTCCAAATTTCGAATTCTTTATTAATAAATTCTTGAATATTAACTAATTTAAAGTTTTGATAGATATAATTTATTAGTTTTATACTATCTGTAGATCTAAATTTTTTAGTGTCTGCCCCTAATACAACACAAATTATATCTAAGTTACCTCTTCTACATGCTGTAACTAGACATCTATTTGCACCATTAGTAAATCCAGTTTTAACACCATAAACTCCATCCAAGTTTCCTAACAATTCATTTGTATTGGATAAATCTTTTGAATAACCATTTATTGTGATTGTATAATTTTTAGTTCCAACTATTTTTGAAAACGTTGGATTGTTTAAAGCATAATTTGTAAGTAAGGCTAATTCATATGCAGTAGTATAGTGTTCATCTGAATCTAATCCATGAGGAGTTTCAAAATGAGTATTTTTAAGTCCTAATTCTTGAGCTTTTTTATTCATTTTTTCTGCAAAGCCGGGAATATCATTTCCTGCATATTCTGCAAGAGCAACGGCTGCATCATTTCCAGAATGAAGCATTAAACCATATAATAAGTCTAATATGGTTATTTTGTCTCCAGTTTTTAAGCCAAGGCGTGAACCACCAGTATTTGCAGCTTTTTTTGATATTTCAATGCTTTCATTTAACTTACAATTTTCTATAATGATTATTGCAGTCATAATTTTGGTAGTTGAAGCCATTTTTCTTTTTGTGTTTTCATTTTTTCCATATAGAATAGTATTAGTATTACGGTCAATTACAACGCAAGCTCTGGAATTTAAATCTGGATTTTTAATTTCGGTTAAAGCATTAACAGAAGTTTCTATTTCTGAATTTATATCAATTGATTCAGTGTCATCTGAATCATCAGCATAACATATTATAGAAAAAATATAAATGAAGATTAAGAATATGGTCAATGTTTTTATTATTATTTTTTTCATAATACACCTCTATATAATCATATAAAATATTGGTTTTAAATATGATAAAAATATATAATTTTTTATTATGCTACGGAATAAAGCTAAAACTAAAATTATTTACATAAAATATTGATTTTATGACGAAAATGTAATATAATTGTAATGTAGGCGAAAAAATAGATCTTACTTAAAAAAAGTGGTTTCCGTAGGAGGTTGAACATCATATAATTATAAAATAAAAATGAGTATTTTTAGCCTATTGACTTAAATAAAGATATGAAATAAAATAATGTTAAAGGTTATTAAATAAAGGAGAAGAGTTTTTATGAAAAAGAATAATATTTTGTTTACAATAATGAGTATGATATTTGTATTAACTTTAATGACAATATCAACAAAGGTAAAAGCAACAGACCTTTCAACTCCAATTTATTTTGGTGTACAAGAATTTAGAAGTGGAACAACTCCTAATAATATGGCTTATGGTATTAATGATCCATATGCTAATGGATCTACAACAGCTTCAATAGTTGGAACCAAAATATGGCAAATTGTAAAATATAATACAAATGTGGCAGGAAATTATACAACAGGTAATTACTATTGTGTTAGAGCAGGAGTTGGTTTTAGAAATGTAAATGATATTGCAGCTTATAATAGATCTTATGATTTAAAAACAGAAAAAAATGCAATTTTATCTTCTGGAAATACTGTATTACAAAGTATTGTGAATAATGGATATTTTAATAATCTATTAGCATTGACAGATTTGCTATATTTAAAAGGAGTATCTACTTCAGCAGAAAAAACTGCATTATTAAATGCAGCGAATATTTACGATGAGGATTATACAGTTTCATTAACAGATAGTGATATAGAAGCTGTTCAACAAGCTGCAATTTGGTATTTTTCAAATCATGATGATGCTATCTTCGAGAGGGTATTTAATAATTATGATGAAGATTATATGACAGGTGGTTTATTAACTAAAACATCATGGCTAACTTATAGTACTTTAGAAAAAAGTCAAGCAGGAAATTTAAATTATACTAGCTTAAGTGATTACAATTTAAAATTTAGTGAAAATGGAGTTCAAATCGGTGATGGATTACAAAGACAAGAACAAGCAAATATGTTATACAATTATTTAATTTATACAGCAAATAGAAATGCAATAACATATGAAAATGGAACAGCAACTTCAAAAACGAGGGTAACTTTATATACTAATGCAACAGATACAAATGTACAACCAATTATTTTAATTGAAAAATTACCAGAACAAGTAAAAGAATTTGACTTAGCATTAAGTAAGTATGTTACTAAAGTTGATGGAGTTGAATTGAGTGGTTCAAATTCAAGAGTACCAAATATAGATTTATCTACATTAGAAACAGGAACAACAGCTACATATAAACATAGAAAAGATCCAGTAGTTGTAAAAACAGGAAGTGTAGTAACATATAATTTAACAGTATATAATGAAGGTGACAAATCTGGAAGAGCAACAAAGATTGTTGATCAGTTACCAACAGGTTTAAAATTTTCAAAATTGAATACTAGTGATTTTTCAGCAAATTATGATGAAAATACAAATAGATTGACTATAGTAAGAAATTCTGATAATAAAAATAATATAAATCCTTATACAAAAGGTAACTTGCAAAGTGAGACTATAGAAATAGAGGCTATAGTTACAGCGACAGCAAACACTGTTGGAGATAAAATTTTAACAAATGTTGCATGGATAAGTGAGGCATTTGATGCAGTGGATAATAAGACTGTAACAAATCAACCTGGTTTGGATAGGGATTCAGAACCATCAACAGTACCTAATGTAAACAAAGATAATATGGAAAACTACAAAGGAAATGATAGTAATAAGGAAGATTTATCTGATTCAAATTATTATTATAAAGGACAACAAGATGATGATGACTTTGAAAAACTTGTTATAAAGAAACAAAATGAAGGATTATATAATGTTGTTTTGATAAAACAAGATAGCAAAGGAAATCAATTAAATGAACAGGCTACATTTGATGTAAATGGACAAACAAAAAATGTAACAGGTAAATTAGAAATTGCAAGCAATGTTCAAATAACATCTGCAAATGTTTCAACTGCAGATACATATGTTATTAAAGAAACAGTGGCACCAAGCTCATATACAAAATTTAATGGAACAATTACTGTAACAGTAACAAAAAAATTAGAAGACAATACTTATAAAGTAGATAAGGTATCATATAAAGTGGTAGATAATAACGGAAAAGATATTACAGCTAGTGTTGCTGATCGTATAAAAGTGTCTTTAAATACAGATGGACATGTCTATGTAGAAGTTAGAAACTATCAATTTGACTTGAAATTAGTAAAAAGAATTGTAGAAGTAAATGGTACAAAAGTTCCAGAAAGAATAGAAAAAGTGGATATATCAAATTTAGCAAATGGAACAGCTACTACAGCAAGTTACACAGTAAATAAAGAACCAGTTGCAGTTAAAAAAGGAGATATAGTAAAATATACATTTAGAGTATATAATGAAGGAAATATTGATGGATATGCTTCAGAAATAACAGAAGATATTCCAAAAGGATTAGAATTTATGTGGTCAGAAAAAATGGATGATGAATTAGAATCAGATACAACATTGACTGCAGATGAAAAAACAGCAATAACATATAACCAAGGAATATGGTCAATAAAGAGTGTTGATACTTCAACAAATAAAGCAACAATGGTTACAACTGATTATTTAGCAAAAGGAAAAGGAGCAGAAATAAGAACAGAAGGTGCTAATTTAATAAAAGCTTTTGACTCATCAAAAGGATATATTAATAATATTAGTGAGAAAAATCCAGATTATAAAGAAGTATCTGTTTATATGAAAGTAGTTTCTGATGAAGGAACAGGAACACAAATTAGGAATGAAGCAGCAATTACAGGAGATTCTGATAAAGATGAAAATCCAGTAGACGATAGAGATTCTAGTACAGATATCTGGAAAAAATATGAAGATGATGAAGATTATGATACTGTAAAATTAGAATCATTTGATTTAGCAATGAGAAAATTTATAATTGCAGTAAGTAGTGATTCAAAAATAGATACAAAAGATTATTTAAAAAATGCTGATGGAACTTATACAAGAGCTCCTATAGTAGATACATCAAAATTAAATACTGTTGATGAGAATGGAAAACTAATTACAACAGCAATTTATAAACATTCAAAAGAACCTGTACAAGTAAATAAAGGTGATATTGTTGTATATATGTTAAGAGTATACAATGAAGGAGATATTAATGGATATGCAAGTGAGATAAAAGACCATCTACCAGCTTATTTAGAATATGTAGATAATGATTTTAACAAGCAATATGGCTGGACAGTTTCAAGTGATGGTAGAACTGTTACTACTGCATATTTAGATAATCATATGATAGAAAAAGCAAAGACAAATGATGATGGAAAAATAGTATTATCTTATAAAGAAGTTCCAATCATGTGTAAAGTGAAAAATGATGTACCAACATCACAAAAACAAACAAATATTGCTGAAATTACTGTAAGTAAAGATGAAAATAAAAAATTAGTTACAGACAGAGATTCAAAAGTTGATAATGTTGTATTACCATCTGATGATAAATTACCAGAATATAAAGATGATGAAAAAGGTGAATATATACCAGGACAAGAAGATGACGATGATTTTGATAAAGTTATTATTAAAAGATTTGATTTAGCATTAAGAAAATTCATTACAGGAGTAAATGATAAAGAAATAACATCAAGAGTTCCACAGGTAAATTATGATAATGAAAACAATAAAATTACATATGAACATACAAAAGAACCTGTAGAAGTTACAACAAAAGATACTGTTATTTATACAATAAGAGTGTTTAATGAAGGTGAAATTGATGGATATGCAAGTAAAGTATCTGATGACATTCCAGAAGGATTAGAATATTTGCCAGATAATGATTTAAATAAAGAATATAGATGGGTAATGTATGATTCAGAAGGAAAAGAAACAACAGAAGTTTCAAAAGCAGTAAAAATAACAACAGATTATTTATCAAAAGAACAAGGAGAAGCTAGAATGGCAAAAAATACGACAATTAAAGAGAATCCTGCACTGCTTAAGGCTTTTGATGGAACACAAGAAATTTCTGATACAAATCCAGATTATGCAGATGTACAAGTGGCATTTAAAGTTGTAGAAACAAATGAATCAGATAAGATTATTATAAATTCAGCACAAATTACAGATGATACAGATAAAGATGGTAATCCGATTGATGATGATGATTCTACACCAGATAAATGGATTGATGGAGAAGATGATCAAGATCAAGAAAAAATTAAATTAACATATTTTGATTTAGCACTAAGAAAATGGGTAACACAAGCTATTGTTATTGAAGATGGAAAAGAAACAGTAACACAAACAGGACATACACCTGATATGAATCCAGAACCAGCTGTAAAAGTTGAAATAAATAGAAAAAAATTAAATTCAACAACAGTTAAATTTAAATATTCGATTAGAGTAACAAATGAAGGTGATATTGCAGGATATGCAAAAGAAATTACTGATTATGTACCACAAGGATTAAAATTTGTTGCAAAGGATAATCCAAATTGGAAAGATGAAGGTAATAATGTTATATCTACAAGAACATTAGAAAATACTTTATTACAACCGGGACAAAGTGCAGATGTGGAAGTAATTCTTACATGGATTAATGGAAAAGATAATTTTGGATTAAAAACAAATATAGCAGAAATTTCAGAGGACTATAATGATAAAGATGTACCAGATAGAGATTCAACACCAGATAACCAAGTACCAGGGGAAGATGATCAAGATGAGGCACCTGTTATATTATCTATATCAACAGGTAGAGCGAAAGTTTATTTTGGATTAGGATTTTTAGTATTGGTAACAGCAGCAGCTGGAATAGTATTAATTAAAAAATATGTATTATAAAATATAGAAAAAAACTTATCACTATGTGGTGAGTTTTTTTCTGTTACAGTTTGGTAAAAAAATATATGATTACGAGGAGGCTAG
>FR884486.1 GCA_000435535.1 Clostridium sp. CAG:575
TTATCAAAACTTAGTTGTAGGGTTAGACGAAAAAGCCCAAGAAAGTGTTCATTTATGCTTATGGCCAGAATATGATGAAACAGCAGTTGATAAAAAACTAGAAAAAGAAATGGATTTAGCATATACAATAGTAAAACTAGGAAGAAGTGCAAGAAACTCTGTAAATATCAAAAATAGACAACCATTATCAGAAATGTTGATTTCTATAGATACATTACCTGAATACTATTCAGACATAGTAAAAGAAGAATTAAATGTTAAAAAAGTTGAACTAGGAGCAGAAATGTCAGACTACGTAAACTTTGAAATTAAGCCAAATCTACCAGTTTTAGGAAAAGAATATGGAAAATTAATTCCTAGAATAAAACAAGAAATTGCTAAGAAAAATCAAATGGACTTAGCTAACACAGTAAAAAATGGTGGAGTTGAATACATCGAAATAGATGACACACAAATAGCATTAAATTCAGAAAACTTACTAATAACAATGAATGGTAAAGAAGGATTTGCATTTGCTGGTGAGGGTGAAATTGGTGTTGTATTAGATACACACATTACACCAGAATTAAAAGAAGAAGGATATGTAAGAGAAATATTATCAAAAGTTCAAAACATGAGAAAAGATAAAGGATTTGAAGTTTTAGATAGAATAAATTTGTATGTATCTGGAAACGAAATGCTAGAAAATGTAATAAAAGCAAATGCTGATTTAATTAAACATGATACTTTAGCATTAGACATTGTTTATGGTGTAGATAGAACTGATTATACAGAAACAAATATCAATGGAGAAAATTTGAAATTAGATGTTGAAGTTGTAAAATAAAATTAAACCACAATTATTAAGCGTAATGTTTGATAATTGTGGTTATTTAAAGCTAATCTTCTTTTTTCCTCTTATATGGTTTTGGTTCATCAGTTAATCCTAAAATATAATCGATAGAAGTATTATAAAAAATAGCTAATTTTATAAGTAAATCCAAAGGAATTTGCCTTTTGCAAGATTCATATTGATGATAAGTATTTTGTTCACAATTTAGATATTTGGCTATTTGTGTTTGTGTTAAATCCATGTCTTCTCTTAAATCTTTTAATCTCATTTGTACCACCTTAATCCTTTAATTTAATTATCAGTTATATTGTAACGAATAACTTTATATAACAATATAAAATATAAAATTTTTGCTATTGACTTTTATCTCATAATGAGATAAAATCAAACCAGAAAATAGGAGGAGAATACAAATGGAAAAATTGAGAAACAAAAGAAAATATATTAATGATTTAAAAAACAAAAGTGGAATTACTTTGATTGCATTAGTTATAACTATAATAGTTTTATTATTACTGGCTGGTGTAGCAATAGCAACATTGACAGGAGAGAATGGTTTAATTATAAGAGCAAAACAAGCAAAAAAAACACAAATAGAAGCGGAAATAAAAGAAAGTTTAATTTTAGCAGTGCAAGATTTGCAAGTAGAAAAAGTTGGAGATGTAACACTTGATGATATAACACAAGAATGGATAGATGAGAAACTATCAGAGTATAATCCAAGTGTAAAAGATGATGCATCAATAAGTGGCAAAAAAATAACAATGGAAAAAGATGGAATAACTAAAAAGTTTTTAATAGCTGAAGAGCTAAATATAACAGAAATAGAAAATCATGGAGAAATACAGTTCTCATATGAAGCAATATCAAGAGATGGAGAAAATGCTCAAATACTTATAAAAGTAAGGGATACAGAAAATGGATTGAATAAAATACAATGTCCAAATGGAAA
>FR884487.1 GCA_000435535.1 Clostridium sp. CAG:575
AGACTATAGAAAATATACAAGAACAAAAAAAGGAACTACCATATTTATTAAAATATTATAAAGAAAATTATGGCTTAGTAGAAACAAAAAATGATATAACAAAGAGATATAATGAAGAAAATAATTTGAATAAAGAACAAAATGAAATACTAAGAAAAGAGGTTTTTTAAGTGGTAGATGATTTAATAGAATATTTTAAAAATAAAAAAATATTAATATTAGGATTTGGAAAAGAAGGAAAATCAACTTATAAATTGATAAGAAGATATTTAAAAGACCAAATGCTATATATAGCTGATGAGAATGAAAATTCAATAAAAAATACAGAAATAGCAAAAGATAAAAATATTAAATTAATATTAGGAAAAAAATATTTAGAAAATTTAAATGAATATGATATTATTATGAAATCACCAGGAATATCATTTGTTGGAATTGATATAAGTTCATATAAAAATAAAATAAAATCTCAACTAGAATTATTATTGGAATTTTCAAATGTATATACAATAGGTATTACAGGAACAAAGGGAAAAAGTACAACAAGTTCACTTATTTATACTGTTTTAAAAGAACAAGGGATTAACACACTGTTATTAGGAAATATAGGTAACCCAGTATTTGACTATATAGATGAAATAAATAGTAATTCAACATTAGTATTAGAAATGTCATCTCATCAATTAGAATATATGAAATGTTCACCTAATATTGCTATATTACTAAATATTTATCCAGAACATTTAGACCATTATGAATCTTTTGAAAAATATTGTGAAGCAAAATGTGATATATTTAAATATCAAAATAAAAATAACAGCTTATTATATAATTTTGATAATGAAAATATAAATAAATATGTTACAAATTTGCAAAGTATAAAATATAAGGTTAGTTTTAATAATAAACCTTCTAGTGATATATATATAAAAAATGATTATATATTTTTTAAAGATAAAGAGATTTATAATATAAATGAAGAAAGAAATCTTTTAGGTGATTATAATTTAAATAATATAATGTTTGTATTAGGTGTTTCTGAAATTCTAAAATTAAATTTGAATAAAACAATTGAAAGTATCAAGAATTTTAAGCCATTAGCACATAGATTAGAGTATATTGGAAAAGTAGATAATGTTTTATATTATGATAATAGTATTGGAACTGTACCAATGGCAACAATAGAAGCTATAAAAGCTCTAAAAAAAGTTGACACTTTAATAATCGGAGGAATGGATAGAGGAATAGACTATACAGATTTTATAAAATATTTGAATAATAGTGATATAAATAATATTATTTGTATGCCAAAAACAGGGCATGACATTGCAAAAAAATTAAACAAAGAAAAAGCATATATTGTAGAAAATTTAGAAGAAGCTGTAAATATAGCAAAGAAAGTAACAGAAAAAAATAAAATATGTTTATTATCACCTACAGCTGCAAGTTACGGATTTTTTAAAAATTTTGAAGAAAAAGGAGAGATATTTAAAAAGTTAGTAGGAGCAAATAGAATATAGACACTTTATTAAGCAGACAGAAAGACGAAAAAAAGTTCGTAAAAAGTATTGACAAATTAAAAAACAAAATATATAATAAGACCGAACAAAAATTTTATATAAATTTTTAGGAGGTCTTTTTATGATATCAACATTACATATTAAAAATATAGGAATAATAGATGATTTATGTATAGATTTAAACAATGGATTAAATGTTTTAACAGGTGAAACAGGAGCTGGAAAAACATTAATTATAGATTCTTTAGGAATAATATCAGGGGGAAGATTTTCTAAAGACATGATAAGAAAAGGAGAAACAAATTCATTTGTTGAAATATGCATGTATGAGCCGGAAAACGAAAATTCGATAGATGGAAATATTATAGTTTCAAGAGAAATTAACAATACAGGTAAAAACATGTGTAAAATAAATGGAAGAATGGTAACTGTAAATGAACTAAAAAATTTTATGAGTAAATTTATAGAAATCCATGGCCAAAATGACAATCAAAGTTTATTAGATAATAGATTTCATCTAAAATATTTAGATGGATTTATAGGAAAAAAAATATTAGAAATAAAGCAAGAATATAAAGTAAAATATCAAAAATATTTAGAGGTAAAGCAAGAATTAAAAAATAATTATGGAGATGACAAAGAAAGAGAAAGAAAACTTGATTTATTAAGATATCAAGCAAATGAAATTCAAGAAGCTAATTTAAAAGAGGGAGAAGAGGAGAAGTTAGAAGAAAAAAGAAAATTAATAATAAATTCTGAAAAGATATCAACAAATTTACAAGAAGCGGATATATCAATTGGGGAAAATAGTATAGACAATTTAAATGTAGCAATAAGAGCATTAGAGAAAATAGAAAACATAGATGAAAAATACGAAAAAATTACAAGTAACTTAAAGAACATTTACTATGAATTACAAGAGATTTCAAGAGATATTTCAGACTATAAAGAGGATGTATATTTTGACGAAAATGAAAGAAATGAAATTGAAGAAAGACTAGATTCAATATATAGTTTAAAAAGAAAATATGGAAATAATATACAAGAAATTTTAAATTATAAAAATGAAATTCAAGATGAAATTTCACATATTGAAAACTTAGATGAATATACAAATAAACTAAAAAATGAACTAAAACAAATAAAAGAAGAAATGACTATATTAGCAAAAGAAATGAATCAATTAAGAAAAGAATATGCAAAAGTTCTAAGCATAAATATCAATAAAGTTTTAGAAGATTTAGAAATGAAAAATGCAATTATAAATATTCATGTAGATTATTGTGAAGATGAATTCTTCGAAAATGGCAAAGATGAAGTAGAATTTTATATTACTACAAACTTAGGAGAAGATGAAAAACAACTATCAAAAATAGCTTCAGGTGGAGAAATGTCAAGAATAATGTTAGCAATAAAAAAAGTATTAGCAGATACTGATAAGATGCCAGTATTAATTTTTGATGAAATAGATACAGGAATAAGTGGAAAAGCAGCAGGAGCTGTTGCAGAAAAATTAAATGGAATTTCTAAAAATCATCAGGTATTATGTATTTCTCACCTACCAAGCATTGCGGCTATTGCAGACTATAATTATTTTATAAGCAAAAAGGTCGTAGAGAACAGAACTAACACTAATATCAAATTACTTAATGAAAAAGAGACATTAGAAGAAATTGCAAGAATTTCATCTGGTGAAGTTAATGAGGCTACAATCAATTATGCTATGCAATTAAGAAATAAGAAGGTGAGTTAGATTAAATGCAGTAATAAAAGGAGATGAATACGAATTTGAATAAAGAAATTCATGAAAATATTTTGGAAACAGAAAAATTATTACAGAGTACAAATGAATTAGATGTAATAGAATATTCTATATGGACAAAAGAAAAAGCAAAATTAAAGTATAATGGGAATATTCCAAATTTTCCTATATATAATAATTTCATTTATTGGTGTAATTTGGGAATAAATATTGGAAGGGAACAAAATAAGCTAAGACCAGTAATAATTGTTAGAACATAATTAAAGTCTACCATAGCAATAGTAATTCCTTTAACAAGTAAAAGACTAAATGATAAATTTTGGTATCATATTGATCTTGAAGAACTAGATTCTACAGCATTAGTAGAACAATTAAGAGTTATTAGTAAAATAAGAATCATAAGTCCATTTAGAAAAAAAGGTAAAATGATTGTAATTGAAAAATTAGATTGGAGTAACATTAATAAGCAATTACAAGTATTATATAGGCTAAAACCATTAAAAAATATTATAAACTTTAAGTTTCGGCTTTTTGCAGAAATAAATTATTTTAAAATAGAAAATTGGTAAAATATGTATATATTTATTCATATCCTACCAATTCTTTTATTTTAAACATCACTTAATAACCCTATACAAAATAGAACTTTTGAATATTATGTAAATAGAATTTTTACAATAAGCACAGCTGTCCATTATACTCTTTGATTTTTCTTATATCTTCCCATTTTCCTATTCCACGTCTTGTCTTTGACAATATGTTATATATTCCTCTTGCAAGTTGATAAAACCATAGATATACATTCGTTTTTAAAGATTTTGATTCCTTTATTATTTTATTTACAAATTTTCTTTTTCCAATTTTTTCACTAGTATAAGCCTTTTTTGTTTTTTCATCTAAGGCTCATGCAATACTTGATAATAAGATATCTTTTGATTTTGAAATTCCATAAATCATATTCATTACAAATTTTGATGCTGGTTTGCTTGTACCTTCAGAAATTTTCAAAAAAACTGAAATTTAAATTAAATAATTATTGACATTTTACATAAAAAATATTAAAATAAAAATGTAATAAGAAAAAAGCAAATAAGAGAACAAGTAAAATAAAGGTTGCTTCAAGAGAGAATTAGTCAAAGGCTGTAAACTAATTCAAGTAAACATATTTGAAAAACTAACTCTTTAAGTTTTTGGTGAACAAGCCAAACGTCTAAGATACGTTACAATCTTATAAACTAAGTAAAATTTAGGATGGAACCGTGTAATAAAGCACTCCTATAGATTAAAAAATCTATAGGAGTTTTTTGCATATAAATAAATATATGTAAAAATAAGCTCTGTCCCTGTGGGACAAAAATGACCCACAAGAACCGTCCCTCTGGGACAAAAAGGAGAGGATATTATGATAAAACTAACATTAAAAGATGGCTCTATATTAGAAGTAGAGCAAGGAACTTCAATATATGAAGTAGCAAAAAAAATAAGTGAAGGTTTAGCAAGAGTTGCAACTTGTGGAATTGTTAATGGAGAAGTACAAGACTTAAGACATGAATTAAATGAGGATTGCAATTTAAGTATAGAAACTTTTGAAAGCAGCTTAGATGGTAAAAAAGCCTACTGGCATACAACGTCACACATTATGGCTCAAGCTGTTAAAAGATTATTCCCAAATGTAAAATTTGCAATAGGACCAAGTATAGAAAATGGATTTTACTATGATTTTGATGTAGAAAAGCCATTTACAGATGAAGACAAAACAAAAATAGAAGAAGAAATGAAAAAAATTATTAAAGAAGACATAGAAATTGAAAGATTTTCTTTACCAAAGCAAGAAGCTTTAAAACTAATGGAGGGACAACCATATAAGCAAGAACTAATAAATGATTTAGCAGAAGGAGAAGAAATCAGCTTCTATAAACAAGGAGATTTTACAGACTTATGTGCTGGACCACATTTAATGAAAACAGGAAAAGTAAAATCAGTAAAAATATTATCATCATCTGGAGCTTATTGGAGAGGTGACGAGCATAATAAAATGTTACAAAGAATTTATGCAATTTCATTCCCAAAAGCAAGCCAAGTTGACGAATATATGCAACAATTAGAAGAAGCTAGACAACGTGACCATAGAAAATTAGGAAAAGACCTAGAATTATTTATGACAAGTCCATTAGTAGGTTCAGGACTTCCAATGTATTTACCAAATGGAGCAACAGTAAGAAGATTATTAGAAAGATATATTCAAGATAAAGAAATAGAAATGGGATATAAACATGTATATACACCATCACTTGCAAATACTGAGTTATACAAAGTTTCAGGACATTGGGATCACTATAAAGAAGATATGTTCCCAGTTATGAAAATGGATAATGAAGAAATGGTATTAAGACCAATGAACTGTCCACATCATATGTTAATATACAAAAACAAAATGCACTCATATAGAGATTTACCAATAAGAATTGGAGAATTAGCACATGACTTTAGATATGAAGATAGTGGAAGTGTTTGTGGACTAGAAAGAGTTCGTGAAATGTGTCAAAATGATGCTCACCTTTTTGTAAGGCCAGACCAAATAAAAGAAGAAGTCGGAAAAGTAGTACAATTAATTCTATCTGTTTATAAAGATTTTGGATTTAAAGACTATGAATTTAGACTATCATTAAGAGACAAAAAAGACACACATAAATATTTTGATGATGACGAAATGTGGGAAAAAGCAGAAGGACAATTAAGAGAGATATTAACAGAATTAGGAATAAACTTCTATGAAGCAGAAGGAGAAGCAGCATTTTATGGACCAAAATTAGATGTTCAACTAAAATCAGCTGTAGGACATGATGTAACAGTATCAACATGTCAATTAGACTTCTTATTACCAGAAAGATTTAAGCTAGAATATGTTGGAGAAGATGGAGAAAAACATAGACCAGTTGTAATTCACAGAGCAATTCTAGGTACATTTGATAGATTTATGTGCTTCTTAATAGAAGAAACAAAAGGTGCATTCCCATTATGGCTATCACCAACACAAGTAAAAATATTACCAATTACAGATGTTCAATATGACTATGCAAAAACAATAGAAGAAAAGCTTAATAAAATTGGAATAAGAGTTGTATTAGATGATAGAAATGAAAAAGTAGGATACAAAATTCGTGAAGCACAACTTGAAAAAGTTCCTTATATGTTGGTTGTTGGTGCAAAAGA
>FR884488.1 GCA_000435535.1 Clostridium sp. CAG:575
TTTATTTTTAAAAACTACTTATTGATTTTTAGTAATTTTATGAATATAATATTGTTGATTGAAATGAGGTGTTTTTATGTCTATAGAAATATTAAATGATGCTTATCAAAATAGAGTTTATAATGTTTTAGTTGTAAGTTATGAGACTAAAATTATAAATAAATTAGCTATTCTTTTTGAGCCTTCAAAATATTCTTTTACTTTAGTCAGAGACCCCTTATTAGCACTTGAAAAAATAAGAAATGAAAATTTTGATATTGTTTTAATTAATTTCTCATTTTCTAAAATTTTTCTTGAGCAATTTATTAAAAAAATTCGATTATTTGATTCTTTTTTATATATAGTTCTAGTGACCAATAATAATGATTTAACTACTACTTTGAATATTGTAAAAAATTGTGATATTGAAGGTTACTTTAATATAGATGAAAACTTTGAAAAATTGATTATTTTAATAGAACTAATAGCAAATTCTATTTATGAATTTATGAGAATTAATTTGCAATTAGATAATTTTAGCGAAAGTTATAAATCGCCTTATTTAAGTACTGTTCAAATTTTGAGAAATATTGTTGAATATAAAGACCGTTATACTATTGGCCATTCATTTAGAGTTTCTAAATATGCTGTTTTAATTGGTAGAAAATTAAATATTTCACGCAAGGATTTAAATATTTTAAAAATAGGAAGCATGTTCCATGATATTGGAAAAATTAGTGTCCCTAATTATATTTTGCTAAAATCTGCAAAACTAACTGATAAAGAGTATTATCAAATTAAGCAACATCCTTTGACTGGTGCTCATATTTTGTATCCAACAACTCTTTATAAAAAAATGATACCTATTGTAAAGTTCCATCATGAGCGATTTGATGGCAAAGGTTATCCTGCTCGTTTAAAAGGTTTAGAAATTCCTTTATTAGTACGAATTGTTACTATTGCAGATACTTTTGATGCTATGACTTCTAAAAGGACTTATCGTAATTCTTTGCCTATTGAAACTGTTATTAAGGAATTTGAAAATAATAAGGGTTATCAATTTGACCCTGATATTACTGAGGTCTTTTTAGATATTTTAAAAAATGACTATTTAAAAATACAAAAAATACAAAAAAGATATAAATAAAAACTAAATTTGGGGAGAAATATTTCTCCCCAAAATTTAGTTTTTTTAAACTTTCATTGACAACGCAACTTTTTTTCTTTCCATATCTATTTTTATAACTTTAACCTTTACAATATCCCCTACAGAGACTAAATCAGATGGATTTTTTATAAATTTATCACTCATTTCTGATATATGTACAAGTCCATCATATTTAACACCAATGTCGACAAATGCTCCGAAGTCTATTACATTTCTAACTGTTCCAGTTAAAATCATTCCTTCTTTTAGATCTTCTAATTTTAAAACGTCTTGACGTAAAATTGGTTTTGGCATATCTTCACGTGGATCTCTTCCTGGTTTGCTAAGCTCTGATATTATATCTGTTAATGTCATTTCTCCTATTTCAAGTTCTTTAGCTGTTTTTATAATATCTACTGTTTTTAATTTTTGTCTTAGTTCATCTGTTTTTTCTCTGCTTCGTAAATCTTCTTTATCAAACCCTAATGATTTTAGTAGTTTTTCTGTTGCTTCATAGCTTTCTGGATGAACAGCTGTTACTTCTAATGGATTTTTTCCATCTATAATTCTTAAGAATCCTGCACATTGTTCAAATGCTACTTTCCCTAACTTTGGTACTTTTAAAAGTTCTTTTCTTTCTTTTAATTTTCCATTTTCGTCTCTATATTTAACTATATTTTTAGCTATTGTGTTGTTTATTCCTGCTACATATGAAAGTAATGATGGTGTTGCTGTGTTTACATCAACTCCTACTTTGTTAACGCTATCTTCTACTACTCCTGTTAGGCTTTCAGCAAGTTTCTTTTGGTTTACATCGTGTTGATATTGTCCGACACCTATTGCTTTTGGATCTATTTTTACAAGTTCTGCAAGTGGGTCTTGTAGTCTTCTTGCAATTGATATTGCTCCTCTTATTGAAACGTTAATGTCTGGATATTCTTCTGTTGCTAGCTTTGATGCTGAATATACAGATGCTCCAGCTTCACTAACAATTACATAATGTACTGGTCTTGATGCTTCTTTTATCATATCTGCAACAAACATTTCTGATTCTCTTGATGCTGTTCCATTTCCAATTGCAATCATGTCTATTTTATCTTTTTCTATTAATTTTAATAGTTCCTTTTTTGCACCTTCTACATCATTTTGTGGTTCTGTTGGATATACTGTTGTGTAATCCAATACTTTTCCTGTTTCATCAATTACTGCAATTTTGCATCCAGTTCTATAAGCTGGGTCAAATCCCATAACAGTTTTTCCTTTTATTGGTGCTCCTAATAATAGTTGTTTTGAATTTTGTCCAAATACTTTTATAGCTTTTTCTTCTGCTTTTTCTGTTAAATCTGAACGAATTTCTCTGTCTATTGATGGTTCTATTAATCTTTCAAAACTGTCTAAAATTGTATCTTTTAGCATTTGTGCAAATTGTGTTTCACCTTTTATGATGTCCTTTTCTATGTATATCAAAATTTTATCTTCTGGCTTTTCAATTGATACTTTTAGAAAATCTTCTTTTTCTCCTCTGTTTATTGCTAATATTCTATGGCTTGGTATAAATTTAATTGCTTCACTATAATCATAATACATTTCGTAATTTGACTTTGCTTCTTCATCTTTTGCCTTTGTTTTTATAAGTCCTTCTCTGTAGCATTGTCTTTTTATCTCTTTTCTGTATTTTGCATTATCTGATATATCTTCTGCAATTATGTCTAATGCTCCTTGTATTGCATCTTCGGCTGTTGCTACTACTTTGTCTTTGTTTTTCTTATCTTCTTCTGATAAATTATCTATGTTTATATATTCTTTAGCAATTTCTAATATTGGTCTGTTTTCTTTTTGTTCAATTATTATTTTAGCTAATGGTTCTAATCCTTTTGATTTTGCTACTGTTGCTCTTGTTTTCTTTTTTTGTTTATATGGTCTATAAATATCTTCTACTTCTGCTAAAGTTTTTGCAATTGCTACTGCTTGTAAAATTTCATCTGTTAATTTTCCTTGTTCATCGATTGATTTTACTATTTCTTCTTTTCTTGTTTCTAGATTTCTTAAATATGTTAATCTTTCACCAAATGTTCTTAGTATTTCGTCACTAAGGCCTCCTGTTACTTCTTTTCTGTAACGTGCAATGAATGGTATTGTATTACCTTCATCAATTAATTTTATTGTATTTTCAACTTGTGTTGTTTTAATATTTAATTCTTCTGCTATTGTTTTTATTATTTTATCCATCTTTAAATCCGCTTATTAAGCTTCTCCTTTCCTCTTTTATTCTACTAATAGGACTAATTTCATATAATTCTATTAGTGATAATTCATTGTTTTATTTTGTCTATATTTGTTGACATTTAATAACTATTAATATATCATAATTTTAATAAAAAAGAAAGGGGATTTTTAAAATGATTTCATCAGATTTTAGAACAGAAGCCAGAAGAAAATTAGATGGCAAATGGGGCAAAGCTGCTTGCATGATTTTAGCTTATGTTTTTGTATTTTTTGTATTTGGACTTATTCAAAGTCTTTTTCCAGAATCTATGCAAGGAATTTTATCTTTAATTGTAAACATAATTGAATTACCTTTAGGATTTGGACTTATTGTTTCTCTTGTTAAATTATTCTATGATGAAGAAGTTAATGCTTTTAGTTTTTGGAGTATTGGTTTTAAAAATTTTGTAAAACCTTGGGGAATTACTTGGAACATATTTTTAAAAATGATTATTCCTTATATTTTAATAATTGTTGCATATGTATTAATCATATTTGGTATCTTTGGATCATTTGCAACTTATTTAACAGCAACTGATAATGTTTCTTCTTTGTATTATTATAATAGCTATACTTCTGGCTTTAGTGCATTATTAGTAATAGGATTCATCCTTTTAATTGCATCTGCAATTTGGGCTGTTACAAAATTTTATTATTATCAATTAGCATATGTAATTGCCGCAAAAGATTTAGATTTATCAGCAAAAGATGCTGTTTTGAGAAGTAAAGAACTTATGCAAGGAAAAAGATCAAAATTATTCTTTTTACAACTTTCATTTATAGGTTGGGCAATTCTTGCTGTATTTACTTTTGGTATTGGTTATTTATGGCTTTTACCTTATATGCAATTTGCTACTATAGCTTTTTATGACTTTGTTGCCGGTAATGACATTACAGCCGAAGTTATTCAAGATAATTCTGAAGAATAATAGTTTCAAGAATATATAAAAAACACACTGTCTGTAGTGTGTTTTTTTGACCACAAGAAACTTCTATTTAGTCCAAGTGCTATTCTATTCCTAAATATTCATTATATGTAACTTCTCTATCTATAACTTTTCCATCTTCTTTTATGTCTATAATTCTATTAGCTACTGTTTGTGTTAATTCATGGTCATGTGATGTAAACAATATATTTCCTATAAATTTTTTCATACCTTCATTTACAGATGTTATGCTTTCCATGTCTAAGTGGTTTGTTGGTTCATCAAATATCAATAAATTTGCTCCAGATAACATCATTTTTGAAAGAACACATCTTACTTTTTCTCCTCCTGATAGTACTTTAACTTGTTTTAATGCTTCGTCTCCAGAGAATAACATTCTTCCTAAAAATCCTCTTACATATGTTTCGTCTGGATCTTTAGAATATTTTCTAAGCCATTCTGTTATGTTTTCATCTGTATCAAATAAATAGTTATTATCCTTAGGAAAATAAGCTTTTGTTATCGTTGTTCCCCATACTAGTTCTCCTTCATCTGGCTCCAATTCTCCTGCTATTATTTGGAATAATACTGTTTTGGCGATTTCATTGTCTGCTAAAAATGCTATTTTGTCATCTTGTTTTACAGTAAATGATACGTTGTCTAATACTTTTATTCCTTCATATGTTTTTGAGATATTTTTTACTTGTAATATTTCTTTTCCTGGTTCTCTATCTGGTTTAAAGTCTACATATGGATACTTTCTGTTTGATGGTTTTATTTCGTCTAATTCTATTTTTTCTAGTGTTTTCTTCCTTGATGTTGCTTGTTTTGATTTTGAAGCATTTGCACTAAATCTTGCAATAAAGTCTTGTAATTCTTTTATTTTCTCTTCTTTCTTTTTGTTTTGTTCTCTCATTTGCTTTAACGCTAATTGGCTTGATTCATACCAGAAATCATAATTTCCTGGATAGACTTTTATTTTTCCAAAGTCTACATCTGCAATATGTGTACATACTTTGTTTAAGAAATATCTATCATGTGATACAACTATTACTGTATTTTCAAAGTTTATTAAGAATTCTTGTAACCAATTTATACTTTTTAGGTCTAAGTCATTTGTTGGTTCGTCTAGTAATAACACATCTGGATTTCCAAATAAAGCTTGTGCTAATAATACTTTTACTTTTTCTCTTGCTTCTATTTCTTTCATAAATTTATAATGATTTTCTGGTATAATTCCTAAATCATTTAAAAGCATTGCTGCATCTGATTCTGCATTCCAACCATCTAATTCTGCAAATCTTTCTTCTAATTTTGCTGCTTTCATTCCATCTTCTTCAGAAAAATCTGGTTTTGCGTATATTGCTTCTTTTTCTTTCATAATGTCATATAATTCTTTATTTCCCATCATTACTGTGTCTATTACTGTATTTTCTTCATATGCAAAGTGGTCTTGTTTTAATATTGATAGTCTTTCTCCTTTTTCTAGTGTTACATCTCCTTTACTAGGTTCTATTTCTCCTGATAAAATTTTTAAGAATGTAGATTTTCCTGCTCCATTTGCTCCTATTATTCCATAGCAATTTCCTTTTCCGAACTTTATGTTTACATCTTCAAATAATACTCTTTTTCCAAATCTTACGGTTACTCCGTTTGCACTTAACATTTTTCCTCCTTTAAGATAAGTGGTCTATTAATTTTATCCAATTATCTTTCTTTTATTGTTTCGACCATTATACCTTATTTTTCCTGTTGTTTCAAGTAAAAAATTAAAATCCTTGGCTAATCCAAGGATTTCTATTTAATCATCAAATAATAATTTTATTCCCCATAATCCAGAAATTCCAACTAATGCATATATAATTCTTGAAATTACTGTCATATCTCCAAAAATAGTACTAACTAAATTAAAATTAAAGAAACCTATTAATCCCCAATTGATAGCACCTATTATAATTAGCACTAATGCAATCTTGTCCACAACTTTCATTTTTACAACCATTCCTTTCTTTCAAAGTACAAAATTTGATTTAAAATATTGTATTTTACAATTATATTCAAACTTATCCTCCTAAACTCTCGTGTTTTTTATTTTATTATGCACTTATTTTTTAGTTTTATTCAAAATAATTGAAAAAAAAATTTTTTTATGTTACATTTTAATTATAAATTTTTGTAATAATGGGGGATTAATTATGAAAAAAAATGAAAAAAATTTGAAACACGAATCAAAACATAGTCAAACGTCTAAAAATATTAAAAATCTTTCTAAAAAAGTTTTATGTATTATAGTTTTAATCGTTTTACTATTTTTAATTATCTTTTTTAAAGATAATTTTGTAAATTTATTTAATTCTATATTTAATACAGAAATACCTACTTCATCAACAACTTCTATTGACTCTAAATCAAATAATATTACAGATGTTAGTTCATCTATTGAACCAATAACATTTACTTTTACTGCTCTTGGAGATACTTTATGTCATAATACTCAATATTGGGATGCATATAATAAGCAAACAGGAATCTACGATTTTTCTTATGTATATGATGATATTCGATCTTATACCGAAGCTTCAGATATTACTATCTCTAGTTTAGAAACTACTTTTGCCGGAGAAGATAGAGGATACAGCAATTATCCAACTTTTAATACTCCTGATAGCTTAGCAACTGCATTAAAAGGTATTGGAATTGATATTATTTCAACTGCAGGGAATCATGCTTTAGACTACGGATATTCAGGTCTTTGTAGGTCAATTGATGTTTTGAATAATGCTGGTCTTTCTCATTTAGGTACTTATAAATCTGCTGAAGAACAAGAACAAATTTTAATAAAAGATGTTAAAGGTGTTAAAATTGCTTTTATTAATTATACATACGGTACAAATGGTATACCTGTACCTTCTGGAAAAGAATATTGTGTTAATTTAATAGATAAAGAACTTATAAAAAAACAAATAGCTCAGGCTAAAGAAGCTAAAGTAGATATGATTGTTGCTTGTATGCATTGGGGAACTGAATATAGAACAACTGCTAATTCTGAACAAAAAGAACTTGCGGATTTTCTTTTTAAAAATGGAGTTGATGTAATTATTGGAAATCATCCTCATGTCTTAGAACCTATGGAAAAAAGAACTGTGACTTTAGATGATGGTACTATTAAAGATTGCTTTGTTGTTTATGCTTTAGGTAATTTCACAGCTGACCAAAGAGAAGAAATTACTAGAGATTCTGCTATTTTAAATTTGACTATTACAAAAAATTCTGATGGTAAGATTTCTATTGATAAAGTCAATTATGTGCCTATTTATATGTATAAAAATAAAAATATTTCTACTAAAAAATTTAAAATTTTAGATATTGAAAAAACTATTTCTGAATATGAATCTGGTCAAGATACTTCTATTGGTTCTTCTGTTTATAATAACTTAAAAATTCAATTACAAAAAATAAGAAGTATTCTTGGTAATGAAATAAATTAGCTTAATTTCAGTTTTTAAATTTAAAAGCATAATATATATTTTTTATATACTATGCTTTATTTTATTATTTTTATTTTTTACATATCTAGTCTAACATATCTTTCTTTTTTAGCCACCATGTTACTACTAATGTTAATATAACTGAAAGCAATATCATTATTGGAAATCCAAATTTGTTATTTTGAAATGGAAGATTTACGTTCATTCCCCAGAAACTTGATATCATTGTTGGTACCGCTAATACAATTGTTATTGATGTTAAAAATTTCATTACTCCATTTAAGTTATTTGATATTATTGAAGCATATGTGTCCATTGTTCCATTTAAAATATCACTATAAATTTTCGCCATTTCTATTGCCTGTCTATTTTCTGTAATTGCATCTTCTAGTATATCTTCATCTTCCTCATATAATTTTATTATCTTACCCCTCATTGTTTTTTCCATTACAAGTTCATTTGATTTCAATGATGTTGTAAAATATACTAAACTCTTTTCTAAGCTTAATAATTTTAATAATTCTTTATTTTTCATTGATTTTTTTAAAATATATTCTGCTATTTCTGTTTCTTTGTTTATTGATTTTAAATAAGTTAAGTAATAGGATGAATTTAGGTATAAAATTTGAAATATTAATTTTGTTTTTTTGTATGTTTGAAAATCTTTTATCTTTCTTTTTTCAAAGTCTTCTATTACTTTATTTTTTCTTAATGAAACTGTTATAAAATAGTCATCTCTTACTACTATCATTCCTAATGGCATTGTTGTATATACATCATTTTCTTCATTTTTTTCTATAATTGGTACATCTACTACAAATAGTGTTGTATTGTCATCTTCTTCTAAATCAATTCTTGCTTTTTCTTCAAAGTCTAAGGCATCTCTTATAAAACCATCTTGAATATTAATGCTTTCACATACTTTTTTTATCTCTGACTCGGATGGGTTTACTAAACTTATCCAGCTTCCTTTTTGAAATTCTTTTATTTCTTCTAATTTATTTGTTTCTATATCTGTATTATAAATCTTTAACATTATTACCCACCCCTTTTTATTACATATTATATTTTAACTTTTAATTTTTATATTGTCAATAAATTTAGCAAATTTTGTTTACATAAATTAATAAATTTTATTCTTGACATTTTGTTTTTTTAGTACTATAATATTTTTATCTTATGCATCATTAGCTCAGCTGGTAGAGCAGCAGACTCTTAATCTGAAGGTCCTCGGTTCGAAACCGAGATGATGCACCAAAATAATACCTTAAGGTATTATTTTTTTTATAAATTTTGATTATAGAACTCCATATGATCCCAAATTTAATAGATTTATATAAAAAAATAAAAAATTTTAATTGGAAATAATGAAGCTATTGTTATTTCAGATTTAATGAAATTTAAGGATTTTTATGCTATATACGCTGACATTACTAAAAATACTGATAATAAAATATTATGTGCAACTTATAAAATACATTATATGGTAGCTTTAATAATAAGAGATAAAAAAATTATTAGAAATACTGTCTAACAACCGATGAAAGAAAAGCTATATATTGTCATGAGCTGGGGCATTGTTTCAGTTTTAATCAGCAAATAGATAGTGTCAATAGTGAAAGAAATATTGTAGATGAGATTGATAGTGATACTTTTGCGGTTCAACAATGTGATATTTCTCCATATGTCCTAGAAAGTGCTTTGGCAAAAATCTATGAATATGAAATTAAAAATATAAATAACAAAAAAGAAATAACTCAAGAAAGATTAAATAAATATTTAGGAGAAATGAAATTGCGAAAGGCAAATGTACTTAAATTAATAAGTGAATTTGAATTGAAAAAAGAACATAATGAGGAAGAAAAATAGTTTTGACTTTTCTTCCTCATTTTTGTTTTAAAATTTCTACTTAATTATATACATTACAATAATTTTTAAAATTATGCAACTAAATTATAAGCAAAAAGCATCTATATAGTATAATAATCAAAGGAGGATAAAAGTGGAAGAACTATCAAATTTAGTAAAACTTGCTAAAAAGAATGATAAAGAAGCATTTTGCAAGTTAATTACTTATATAAAAAAAGATTTATATTTAATAGCAAAAACAAAATTAAAAAATGAAGATGATATAGCTGATGTAATCCAAGATACAATTATAGTTTGTTATAAAAATATTAAACATTTAAGAGATATTAATGCTTTTAAAGCTTGGGCTATTAAAATTTTAATAAATAAATGTAATAAATTGTATGGTAAACAAAAAAATTCGGATGTCTCAATAGAAGATAATCATATGGATAACTATTTACAATTTAATTATAATATTGATGAAAATATATCTTTTCAACATATTATAAAAAATTTAAATAAAGAAGAACAATTAGTTCTCAATCTATATTATTATTGTGGATATACTACTAAAGAAATTAGCAAAATCTTGAAAATTAAAGAAAATACCATAAAAAGTAAAATACATAGGGCTAAAATGAAATTAAAAAGCGAATATAAAGAAAAGAAGGAGGAAAATTATGGATAATATTGAAAAGTTACTACAAAATGCTTATAAACAAGACTTTAACATTTCTGACAAAGTTGAATATAGAATAAATTATACTCTTAATAATCTCGGCAAAAAAAATAATTATTTTTATTATTTTAAAAAAATATCAACGGCTATAATATCCTTATTTATCATAATGCTAGGAAGTCTTTCAGTATATGCTGCTTTTGGAGGTACTATTAATGGAGATAATATTTTTAAATGGTTAGGAATAAATTTTTCCAATGAAATATATCAGAAATACAAAGAAAATATTAATGAAACTATTATAAAAGATGAAACAAATGTTACTTTAGAATCTTCTTTATTTGATGAAGGATTAATAATTTTAGAATTTCATGTTACACTAAGTAAGAATGATAAAGAATATTTAAATATAGGTGAAAAAGTTATTCCTGATGATTATATAGAAAATGATACCTATATTCCTGGAATAACTGGAACTAGTATTGATGGTCATATAATGACAAATAAAGAATTAAGACAAAGCATTGCTGAATATAACAAAGATAACGTTATTGATAAAATTTGGTTATCTATAAATAATGATATAGAAACTTCAGAAAATGGTTCTATTTATATTAACAGTCCACATTCAAATATGAATATCATATTAAATGGAAATAAAATATTTGCTAGGCATAGTACAGATCAAATAGTAAATAAAATTTCAGACTATGAATATAAAGTTTACCAGATTTATTTCTTAAATGATGAAAAATTAAATAACCAAGATGAATTCGAAATCACTATGAAAGATTTAGCTCTTGGTACAAATTACTCAAAGGTTACTGAAGATTTAAAAAATATACTTATTCCTGGAGAATTTAAAATAAAATTAACAAAAAATAAAATAAAAGATGATACTTATATTATATATCCTAACATTGATTATATAAGTTATAATAATTCAACTCAATTAATAGAGAAAATTATTGTAACACCAATGCAGACACTTATCAAAATTACTGCAGAAATAAAAAATGCTAATTCTAATAATATAGAAAATTATATTTCTCCTTTAAGTTATGATGTATTTGATAAAAATGGTAATAAGATTTCATCACAAAGAATTGAAACAAAAAAGGAATTAGTATACTCAAATGGTAAGGTTGAAGAATGGCCAGTAGATGATATTTATAATGGTAAATATTTTTCTAATGCAACTATAAAACTAGAAGAATATATATTACTACAAAATAATGACCAAAATGATTTAGAAGTTAATGCATATGATAACAACAATAAAGTAGGAACTTTTAATGTGAATTTAAAGAAATAAACTTTTTAAACTTAATATTACTTTTTGTAAACTTTTTGTAGTAAAATGTGTTATTTTGTCGTAATATAGCAAGTGTACTTTTTTTATATCTGTATATTCTATATAATATATGGACTGATAATCAGAAATATCCCAAACAATAGGAGGTATAAATATGAGAGTAAAAGTGAATTTTAAAAAGCGGTTATTGTATTTAATCTTAGCATTAGTTACGGTATTAACTACAATTCCACCAGTAACTACAAAAGCAAGTTCATACAGTGATGGTATGGGATACACAATGACCAATAGGCATACTGTTTATGCATCTGCTTCAACATCAACATATAAGGGAACAATATATGCAAAAGAAACATTTACAATTCTTGAATCAACAGGAGAGTTCTATCATGTAGAATACAGTACTAGCTCTGGTACAAAGGAAGGATATGTAAAAATCGACTCAGATATTATATCTTACTCTGGCAGTACTTATGTAGCTAACGTACTTTCAACATCAACAGTATATTTTGGTCCGGATAGTAATAGCTATGAAACTGTTGGAAATATTTTTGCTGGCGAGCATGTTGTTGTTCTTTCAGTAGGAAATTCTTGGAACATGATTGAATATAATACATCTTCAGGAAGAAAAAGAGGATATGTTCCACAAAGTTGTTTATCTTGGGGAAATTATAGATTTAAGTCAATGTCTAGTTTACCACAATTTAGAACATCTTATAATTATGTGAAAGTATCAGCTTCCACCCCTGTACGCTCTGGTCCTACTATACAGACACCAATAATTGGATATGTTTCCAGTAGTGATAATCCTATTGTATTTGCCGAAAAGTCAGGAGTATTTTATTATATTAGATATAAAGTTGATTCTTCTGGTAAATATAAAACAGGATATATTGCACTTTAAACATTTTTCATCTTTATGTAATATCTTACATCATTAATTTAATATTTCTGATTATCAAAAAGTAGGGATTATAATATCCCTACTTAATTTTTTCAAGAATCCTGTATATAATGTCTTTTGTTTTTGGTTTAGATGTTATTTTATATCCAAAATATTCGGTTAATTTTGATTCATTTATATCATAATACATTAAATATGTTGCTTTAAATATACTACATTTAATGGAGTTTATTGTTTTGTTATATTTTTTGGATATTATAGGATATACCTCTTTATTTAAATTAATATTATATATATTATTTGGTTTATGACATTCGTA
This sequence comes from Clostridium sp. CAG:575, assembly GCA_000435535.1. Lineage (GTDB taxonomy): Bacteria > Bacillota > Clostridia > TANB77 > CAG-508 > CAG-269. The sequence continues at coordinate 12,874 of FR884488.1, forward strand.
GATGATTTCACATAAATATTTTGTTCCAATATAAGAAAAATT
>FR884489.1 GCA_000435535.1 Clostridium sp. CAG:575
TAAGTTTATATTTAAAGACAATAGAACAAAGAAATAAATACTTGAGACAAATAAAAGAAGAACATAAAGATGAAAAAATGTTGGATATTTGGGACGAAAAATTAGCTGATTATGCAACAAAAATATGCGAATATAGAATAGAATTTATAGAAAAAATAAAAGAAAAATTAAAAAATATACATAATAATATAACAAATGAAAAAGAAGAAATAAAATTAGATTATATAACAGAGTGTAAAGAAAAAAAAGAATATTTATTATTATTAAAAGAAAGAAGAAAATTAGATATTATAAAAGGATTTACAACAAAGGGTATACATAGAGATGATTTTATGATATATATAAATAATAAAGAAATTAATATCTATGGTTCACAAGGACAAAATAGAACTGCAATGCTTTCTTTAAAACTATCAGAATTACAAGTTATTTATGAAGAAATAGGAGAATATCCAATTTTACTATTAGATGATTTTATGTCAGAACTAGATTCTAATAGAAGAAAAAATTTTTTAGAAAATATAGAAAATACACAAGTAATTATTACGGGAACTGAAAAATTAGATATTGAAAAATTAAATTATTTGGAATATAATGTGTCTAATGGAAAAATTATAGAACCAAATAATTAAAAGTTTTATAATAAAAATAGGAGGAATACAAATGGAAAAATACAATCACAAATATGGAGCAGAACAAATACAAGTATTAGAAGGTTTAGAAGCTGTAAGAAAAAGACCAGGTATGTATATTGGAAGTACATCTGTTAGAGGATTACATCATATGGTTTATGAAATAGTAGATAATGGTGTTGATGAAGCTTTAGCAGGATATTGTACAGAAATTAATGTTAATATAGAACCAGGAAATATAATATCAGTACAAGATAATGGTAGAGGAATACCAGTAGAAATACATCCAAAAACACATATATCTACAGCAGAAACAGTATATACAGTACTTCATGCAGGAGGAAAGTTTGGTGGAGATAGTGGATATAAAGTTTCAGGAGGACTTCATGGAGTTGGTGCATCAGTAGTAAATGCTCTTTCTAGTTGGACAGAAGTTACAATAGAAAGAGATGGCGGAATTTACAATATGAAATTCGAAAAAGGAAAAACAGTTAAAAAACTTGAAAAAATAGGAGAATCTAAAAAAACAGGAACATTAGTAAGGTTTTTAGCTGATAACACTATATTCGAGAGTCTAGAATATGAATATGACGTATTAGAAAAAAGACTAAGAGAAATTGCTTTCTTAACAAAAGGACTAAAAATAACTTTAGAAGACAAAAGAGATGAAGAAAATATTAAAAAAGCCGAATTTTGCTATGAAGGTGGATTGATATCTTTTGTTGAATTTTTAAATAAAAATAAAGAAAAAATACATCCAACACCAATTTATATTGAAAAAGCAGGAGAAGTTCCAGTTGAAATTGCAATCCAATATACAACAAGTTATTCAGAAAATATATATACATTTGTAAATAACATAAATACTGTAGAGGGTGGAACACATTTAGAAGGATTTAAAAGAGCTCTAACTAAAGTATTTAATGATTATGCAAGAAGCCATAATATATTAAAAGAAAAAGATAATAATTTACAGGGAGAAGATATAAGAGAAGGAATAACAGCAGTAGTATCTGTAAAAGTTAAAGAACCACAATTTGAAGGACAAACTAAAACAAAGTTAGGAAATAGTGAAGTAACAGGTGTAGTTCAAAGTATGGTAAATGATGCATTAGCTACATTCTTAGAAGAAAATCCTCAAATTGCAAAAGCAATATTAGAAAAATGTGTTAGTGCATCAAGAGCAAGAGAAGCAGCAAGAAAAGCTAGAGAATTAGTTAGAAAGAAAAATTCAATGGAAACATCAACATTACCAGGAAAATTAGCTGATTGTAGTAGCAAAAATCCTGAAGAATGTGAAGTATACATTGTTGAAGGTGATTCTGCCGGAGGAAGTGCAAAACAAGGAAGAGACAGAAAATTTCAAGCAATACTACCACTTTGGGGAAAAATGCTTAATGTTGAAAAAGCAAGAGCGGATAAAATTTATGGAAATGATAAACTAAATCCAGTAATATTAGCTGTAGGGGCCGGTATTGGAGCAGACTTTGATATAACAAAAATAAGATATGGAAAAGTAATAATTATGGCAGATGCGGATGTTGATGGAGCTCACATCAGAACATTATTATTAACATTTTTCTTTAGATATATGAGACCATTAATAGAAAATGGAAACGTATTTTTAGCACAACCACCACTATATAAATTATCAAAAAAAGGAATGGAAGATTTATATTGTTATACAGATGAAGATCTTGCAAAAGCATATGAAGATTTAGAACAAAAAGGAATTGCAAGAGAACAACTAGCATTACAAAGATATAAAGGTTTAGGTGAAATGAACCCTGAACAATTATGGGAAACAACAATGAACCCAGAAACAAGAATTTTAGTAAAAGTTACTATGGATGATGCAATTAAAGCAGATGAAACATTTACATTATTAATGGGTGATGAAGTTGAACCAAGAAGAGAATTTATAGAGCAAAATGCAAAATATGTTCAAAATTTAGATATATAAGTCATATAAAAATATGAATAAGC
>FR884490.1 GCA_000435535.1 Clostridium sp. CAG:575
TATTATACAAAAATACTATTTTTAATTAAAAAATTTTAAAATAATATTTTTTTTTGGTATATACTATTATTAATAGAACTTATATTTAAGTTTTATTAGAATTAGGAGGATGTTATGTCTAGAAATAGTAAATTAATATCTGAAAATTTAAGAGAAGAAATTGCTAAAGAATTAGGTGTTTATGAACAAGTAAAAAAAGACGGTGGAAGTTGGGCTGGTGTTTCTTCAAGAGATTGTGGGAACATTGTTACAAAGGCTATTGAAATAGCAAACCGTTCAGTTGAAAACAATAAGTAGTTTCTAAATAAAAAAGTTATAAGAAAGATATATTGCTTTCTTATGACTTTTTTTATAATATTATAATTGCAAAAATAAAAAAAAAAGCATATAATCTATAAAGTTAAAAACTGATAAAATCAGAAAGGAATGAAATTTAGAATGAATAAACTAACAATAAAAAATATTGTTGATGCAACAAAAGGCAATTTGATAATAGGGAAAAAAGAGCAGGAATTTGAAAAAATATGTAGAGATACAAGATTAATAAATGAAGGAGATGTATATGTAGGAATAAAAGGGGAAAACTTTGATGGAAATACTTTATGGAAGAAAGCATTTGAAAACGGAGCAAGTGCAGTTATAGTTCAAGATGTCGATTTTTCTAAGGAAGACTTAGAAAAGTATAGTGATAAAAACATAATAAAAGTAGATAATACAGTAGAAGCAATATCTGATATAGCAAGATATAAAAGAGAATTATATGGAAAAGATTTTCCTGTTATTGGGGTAACAGGAAGTGTAGGCAAAACAAGTACAAAAGATATAATTAGCAATGTTGTTGCCCAAAAATATAAGACTTTAAAGACGCAAGGAAATAGTAATAATAGTATAGGATTACCATTTACACTTTTTAATTTGGATGACCATGAAGCGGCTGTTATAGAGATGGGAATGAATCAGTTTGGAGAAATTGAAAATTTGACCAAAATAGCAGAACCAACAATAGCAGTTATTACAAATGTGGGAACTTCACATATTGGTAACTTGGGTTCAAGAGAGGGAATACTAAAAGCAAAATTAGAAATATTAGAAGGAATGAATAAAAAGATTCTTGTAATAAATAATGATAATGATATGTTACATAAATATTATTTAGGAAAGCCAGAAGATGTTGAAATACATACATTTGGAATTGAGAATAAATCAGACATAATGGCAGAAGAGATTAAATTAAAAGAAAATAGCAGTGAATTTATATGCAACTTAAATGGAAAGAAATTTAAAGTAACAGTTCCTGTAGGAGGAATACATTTTGTATATAATGCTTTATGTGCTATTACAGTTGGAAATTTGTTGGATTTGAGTGTTGAACAAATGATTAATGGAATTCAAACATTTGAATTAACTAAAAAAAGGATGGATATTACAAATTTAAAAAATGGTGTAACAATTATAAATGATAGTTATAATGCAAGTTTTGAATCAATGCAAGCATCTTTAAAATATTTGTCAGGATTGAATAATAAGAGAAAAATTGCTGTTTTAGGAGATATGTTTGAATTAGGAGAGTTTTCGAAAGAACTTCATGAAAAAGTTGGAAAAGAAGTGGTAAAAAATAAAATTGATTTATTAATTTGTTCAGGAGAAAATTCAAAATTTATCGTGGAAAGTGCTAAAAGAGAAGGAATGCAAGAAAATAATATTTTTTATTTTGATAGTAGAGAAAAAATAGCAGAATTTATTAAAGAAAATTGGCAAAGTGGTGATGCTATACTATTTAAAGCATCAAATGGAATGAAATTTTTTGAAATTGTTGAAGAACTTATAGCAAGTGAAAGAATTAAATTAGGAGTTATATGTGGTGGAATGTCAACAGAAAATGAAGTATCATGTGTTTCTGCTGAATCAGTTATAGCAAATTTAGATAAGAATAAATATGAAATTTATCCAATTTTTATAGATAAAGACGGAAAATGGTATACTATAGCAAACATTGAAAAGAATGAAAAATTTGGAACAAAAATAAATGGAAAACAACCAATGGAAAATATAGTAGAATATTTAAAAACATTAGATGTAATTTTTCCAGTATTACACGGATTATATGGAGAAGATGGAACAATTCAAGGACTATTTGAATTATTGAAAATACCATATGTTGGTTGTAAAGTTTTAGCTTCAACAGTTGGAATGGATAAAGTTTACACAAAAGTTATATTCGAAAAGGCGGGAATAAAACAAGCTAATTATGTGTATATAAGAAAGTATAATGATAAATTTATATATGTTGATAAATTTTTTAATGAAAAAATAATGACAGTAGAAGATGTTGCAAAAATTTCAATAAAAGAATTAAAATTTCCTATGTTTGTAAAACCATCAAATTCAGGTTCAAGTGTAGGAATTACAAAAGCAAATTCAATTGAAGAATTGGTAGATGCTATAAAAGAAGCTGCAAAATATGATAATAAAATATTAATAGAACAAGGTATTGTTGGAAAAGAAGTAGAGTGTGCAGTTTTAGGAAATGAAGATGTTATAAGTTCTTGTGTTGGAGAAATTTTAGCTGCTGATGAATTTTATAGTTATGATGCTAAATATAATAACCAAGAATCAAAAACATTGATACCAGCTAATATAGCTAAAGAAAAATCTGATGAAATTAAAAGACTTGCAGTTAAAGCTTTTAAGGCTATTGATGGAAAAGGATTATCAAGAATTGATTTCTTTGTTGAAGATGGAACTGAACAAGTATATATAAATGAAATAAATACAATGCCAGGTTTTACAGATATTAGTATGTATCCTAAACTTTTTGGAAATGAAGGGATTTCATATTCTGAATTATTAGATAAATTAATAGAATTGGCAAGTTTATAGACTTAATTATATAATTGTGAATGTTTGTAATATATAATTTTGTAAAAATGAAAAAAATCCATTAAATATATGGATTTTTTTTCATTTTGTGTTATAATAAATCTACCTAATTTTAGGAGGATGTCAGATGATTTATAAAGATTATTATAAAATACTAGGGCTAGAAACTAGTAGGGTAACAATAGATGAAATAAAATCAGCATATAGAGCGGCAGCTAAGAAATATCATCCAGATTTAAATGTTGGAGATAATTTAGCTGAAGAAAGAATTAAAGATATAAATGAAGCATATAGAGTATTATCTACTCCAGCACAAAAAAGAAAATTTGATAGAGTTTGGAATTCTAAAAATAATGTAAAACAGTATCAAAAAATAAAGGGAAAAAATATTTTTAGTATGTTTCTTGGAAATATAGATGAAGAGGAAAAAAATATTAAAATTAAGAAAGATTCTGTTAGAGGGGAAGATATTGAAACAGAAATTAATGTAAGTCTAGAAGAAGCATTTTATGGAGCAGATAAAAAAATTTCTCTAAGAACTATAGAAGGAAAAATGAAAACATTTTCAGTTAAAATTCCAGAAGGAATTAGAAATGGTGAGAAGATACGTCTAATAGGACAAGGAAAAGCTGGAAAAAATGGTGGAAAAAATGGAGATTTATTTATAAAAATAAATATTGAAGAAAATAAGATATTTAAACTTTTTGGAAGTGATTTACATACAGATTTATTACTTACTCCTTGGGAAGCAGCACTGGGTACAAGAGTCAGTCTAAAGACAATTGATGATGAAACAAAAATATATATACCACAAGGAATTCAAAGTGGCGAGAAATTAAAAATACCAAACAAGGGATATAAAAATTCTAATGGAACTAGAGGAGATTTGGTTGCAGAAGTAAAAATAATGGTTCCAAAAAAATTAGAATTAGACGAAAAAGAGATGTTTGAAAAATTAAGAGAAATGTCAAGATTTAATCCTAGAAGTTAACAAAAATAGATTATTTACATAATTTTTATTGACAAAATGTTGATTTTTAGCTATAATTAAATATGTAGTGAAACAAAAGATGAACTATGGATTGAATCATAGAAATGAGGTGCAATGATGGATAATATACAAGGAAAACATTTTAGTATAACAGATCCAAAAGGTGTAAACACTGTAATATATCAAGTAAACAAAACAGAAAAAGAATTTTTAAAAGAATATCCTAAATACACAGTAGAAAGATTAGAACATACAGATGAAATAAGAGGGAATTTTAATAGAAAAACTTTTTATGTAGAGAATCCTGCTAAAGATGGAAATAGATTAGTAATTTTATCTTTTGGACAGGATAAAGTAGTTATTAATACAGGTTTATTATTAGGTGATGAAGTAAGAATAACAAAGAAACCAACACCTTTTAAATTTACTACATTATACTCAGAAGATGAAAAAGAATATAAAGAATTTTCATATACTCCTAATTTAAAGAGGTCTATATCTATTATTGACCCTGAAACAACAGAGGAAATTAAACCAACTTTATATTTTGATGAAAATACAAACGAAGTAAAAGGAAAATGTAAGTTGAAACCATACAAATCTTATTTTGCATTTGAAATAAGAGATAGTGATTAAGGAGGAGAAGCCGAATGGCAAAACAAAAATCAAAGATTATAAAATATAGACCCGCTGGGAAAAATGACACATTTACTATCGTGGGTACAGATATTAATAACATTGTAGAAAAAGAAAAATTTGTTATGAAGGCATCTGAAAAAGGTGTTAGAATGGAAGTTTTAAGTACAGAATTAACAGAAAATATGGTAATAAAAGCAGAAAACAATGAAAATGTAATTAACTTTACAGACAGAAAATCAAAAATGGAAGCTAAAAAGAAAGTTGTTGATTTTGAAAGCAAAAAAGCAGAAAAAGACCAAGATGGTAGAGATGCAATTTAATTACTAAAGATAGTAGGTGATTTTTAATGAATTACAAAATTGAAGGAGCAATAAAAAGAAATAAAAGTAAATTTATTATTTGTGCAGTACTATGGCTAATTTTGGTCATAGTACTTGTTGCACCATTAGCATATAGTTCTTTTCAAGTAAAACAAGGAGCTTCATTAGAAATTTTTATAGAAACTTTTGTAAATGGTATTACAAATCCATTTGTAACTTTTACAAATATTTTTGTGCAAGGTGCAACTAGTAACTTTATTTCTATATTAATTGTGTTTACAATTTTTTATATGATATTCTTTTTTATAGGTTTTTTTAAATCAGCACCAAAAAATGAATATTCAGATATTGAGCATGGTTCTAGTGATTGGAGTCAAAGAGGAGAACAATATAGAATTTTAAGTAAAAATAAAGGAATAATATTAGCAGAAGACAATTATTTACCATTAGATAAAAGAGGAAATGTCAATGTACTAGTAGTTGGACGGTTCAGGTTCAGGTAAATCTGCTTCATATTCAATTCCAAATGCATATCAAATGTTGGGTTCATATATATTTACAGATCCTAAGGGAGAATTATATGATAAAACAGCAGGATATTTAAAATCACATGGGTATGATATAAAAGTTTTAAATTTAGTAAGACCACAATTTAGTGATGGATATAATCCACTTATGCATATTTCATCAGAATTAGATGTTGATGTTATTGCAAATACAGTTGTTAAAGGGCAAAAAACCGAAAGTGGTTCAGATCCATATTGGGATGACATGGCAGAAATGCTATTGAAAGCATTGATTTATTATTTGATTGCAACAAGACCGGAAGAAGAGCAAAATTTAGCAAGTTGTGCGGAACTAGTAAGGGCAGCAAATAAAAATGGAGGAAGCAATTTACTTTCAGATTTAATTAATCAATTACCATATGATCATCCAGCAAGAATGTATTATAAATCTATTGAAATAGCTCCAGAGAAGACATATGGTTCAATATTAAGTTCTTTACAATCAAAACTTGGTAAATTTGATTCAAAAGAAATAGCTGAGCTTACATCTACAGATACAATAGATTTTGAAGAGATAGGAAGCAAAAAAACAGCTGTATATGTTATTTCATCTGACACACACACAGCATATGATTTCTTGCTTACAATTTTCTTCTCTCAGATGATACAACAATTATATGATTTTGCAGATAAAAATGGGGGAGCTTTAAAAGAAAAAACATATTTTATATTAGATGAGTTTGCTAATATTGGTAAAATACCAGACTTTGATAAAAAGATATCTACATCAAGAAGTAGAGGAATTTCATTTAGTGTTATTTTACAAAACTTAGACCAATTGGAAGCAATTTATGAAAAATCATATGAAACAATTATGGGTAACTGTGATACACATGTATTTTTAGGAAGTAATTCATATAAAACAGTTGAATATTTTTCAAAAGCTTTAGGAGAAAAGACTATAGAAAGAGATAGTTTATCAATTAGTAAAGATAAGCAAAACCATAGAACAGGAAAAAGTATATCAGATCAAGTTATGGCAAGAGCATTAATGACACCAGATGAACTTCGAAGAATGGATAATGATGATTGTATTATTTTTGAAAAGGGAATAAAGCCAGTAAAGGCTAAAAAATTCTATTATTTTAAACATTCAATGGCTAAAGACTTAGCTAGATTAGAAGTCAGTCATAATGATATTGGAGAAATAGATAGAGGATCTTGGAGAAAATATAATCCGTATAATCCATATGTAGAAGATAAAGATGAAAAAGCAGTAGAGAACTTAAATATAGAATCTTTAGATGATTTATTTGATGATATAGATTCACCAAAAGAAGAAAAAAATTCTGATAAAATTTCTCCAGAAGAAGTAAAACAAAATTTACTTATGGAAGATATAAATGATAAAGCTGATAATACATCTGAGATTCCTCCAATTTTACCACAAGATGATGAAGAAGATACATATGATTTACAAAAAGAATTAGAGGCTAAATTTGATGAATTATTTGGTCCATTTGATGAGGAAAATAATTAAATTATGTAGAAAACTAATTTGTACTGAAGTATAAATTAGTTTCTTTTTTTGAGAAAATTTGTTTTGTTCGCTTGTTTTTTTTGTACAGATATTATATATTAAAAAATATAAATTTTAGGAGGAAGTTATGAAATTTGTACATATAGCTGATATGCATTTTGATTGCCCATTTATTAATTTAGCGGATAAAGATGGACTTGGAGATATACGAAGATTAGAACAGAGAAAAGTATTTAAAAAAGTAATTGAATATATAAAAGAAAATAATATTGAACTGCTTTTAATTTCTGGTGATTTATATGAGCATCAATATGTAAAGAAGTCAACAATTGAATATATAAACCAATTATTTAAAGAAATTCCAAATACAAGAATATTTATATCACCAGGAAATCATGATCCATATTTAAAAAATTCTTATTATAATAAATTTTTATGGAGTGAGAATGTAAAAATATTTACATCAAAAATAGAAAAAGTAGAATTAGAAGATGTGAATATTTATGGATTTGGGTTTGATAATTTTTATTGTAGAGATGTGGATATTGAATCAATAGAATTAAATAATAAAAATAAATTTAATTTTTTGGTAATCCATGGTACATTAGATGGTGCAAATTTAGATGACAGAGAATATAATTCAATGTCTAAAAAAATGCTAAAGGAGAAAGGCTTTGATTATGTTGCGCTTGGACATATTCATAAATTAGATTATAATCAAGAGGAAAATCAAAACATTGTATATCCAGGATCAACTGTGTCACTTGGATTTGACGAACTAGGAAAACATGGGATGATAGTTGGAAATATAGATGAAAAAGGGCTTAAATTAGAATTTGTCCCATTGGATGAAAGAGAATTTAAATTACAAGAAATTGATGTTACAGAACTACAATCAAAAGAAGATTTAATAGAAAAAATAAATGAATTAGAATTTTTAGATAAAGAATTAATTGAAATTATTTTAGTAGGGAAGAGAAATTTTGAAATTGATAAATATGAATTATATAAATTAATTTCTAATGATAAAATAATTAAAATAAAAAACAAGACAAAAGTAAATTATAATTTAAATGAACTGTCAAATAATACAACTTTAAAAGGATTATTTGCAATGGAAATGTTAAATAAATT
>FR884491.1 GCA_000435535.1 Clostridium sp. CAG:575
AAAAATCTAAAATTGAAAACTTTAATATATAAATCTTTAAAAAATAATTTATAAACATATTTCTAATATTCTAATGTCTATATATTTGATACATATTACTATCATTTCTATGATAATTTGTGTTATTTGTTTTTTTCTTTATTATATTTTTATTTTCCTGTTCTTTTTCATCATCTAATGCTGATAAAATAATCTGATTTTTTGTTTTATGTACATTATTTTGTGCCATGTATTCTATATTCTGTGTCTCTTCATATCCTTCAGTATCATAGTCTACAATATTTTTAATATTTCTTATATATATACCTGTTTCATAAGTTTCTTTTCTTCCTACTACCTTTTCACCTAATAAATATCTATCAATTATTTCTTTTTCTGCTTTATTTAAATGTTCTTTTCCTATTCCTAAATATCTATATCTCCAAATAATATGTCTTTCATAACTAGAAAATCCAGAAGAATTCAAATCTTCATAATCATATTCCACTTTAAATTTAATGCCTTCAATTGTCATTGTTAAATTTGTCCATGTAGGAACTATTTCAATTTTTTTGAATTCTTCTCTTAATTCTACTATCTTTTGATATAATATTTTTACTAATTTAAGATATTCTTTTTCATCTAAATTAAATTTTTGTGGTATTTCATAGACGTTTACTGGATTTTTCTTAAAAATCCCTTTTGGTATGTAGTAGAAGAAAAGCTCCCCTGTTTGTTTTCCATCAATTAGGTCCACTACAGAAGAATAAAGATACATTTTCTCCCACTTTTCTGGTATCATATAATATATTTTTCTTTGAATATCTTCATACATCTCTTTTATTTTCTTAGTGTGATTTAACATTATTACCTCTTTATTATTCTTTTATTAATAAACTTTCTCCTGTCATTTCTTCTGGCTTTTGTAATCCCATTAAATCAAGCATTGTTGGTGCTAAATCTGCTAGTTTTCCGCTTTCTTTTAACTTATATTCTTTATGATCTGTAACTAGTACTATTGGCACTGGATTTGTTGTATGTGCTGTGTGTGGTTCTCCTGTTTTGTAGTCTATCATTTGTTCTGCATTTCCATGGTCTGCTGTAATAATTAGATTTCCTTTTTTCTCTTCAATTATTTTTACAACTCTTCCTACACATTCATCTATAGTTTCAACTGCTTTAATTGCAGCCTGTAGACTTCCTGTATGTCCTACCATGTCTGTATTTGCATAGTTTAGAATAACTACATCATATCTATCATTTTCAAGTGCTTCACATACTTTGTCTGTTACTTCATATGCACTCATTTCTGGTTTTAAATCATATGTTTCCACTTTTGGAGATGGTACTAATATTCTATCTTCTCCTGGATATTGTTTTTCTTCCCCACCATTAAAGAAAAATGTAACATGTGCATATTTTTCTGTTTCTGCAATTCTTAATTGTGTTAACCCTTCTTTGCTTACTACTTCTCCAAATGTATTTTTTAATGGTTCTTTTTTGAAGGCAATTTGAACATTTGGCATTGTTTCATCATAATTTGTAAAGCATACAAAGTATAAATTCATCTTCTTTGTTTCAAATCCATCAAAATTTGGATCTACTAATGCTCTAGTTATTTCTCTTGCTCTATCTGGTCTAAAGTTGAAGAATATAACTGAATCATTTTCTTCTATTTTTGCTACTGGTTCATCATTAGTATTGCAGATTACAGTTGGTTCAACAAATTCGTCAAATACTTCTTTTTGGTATGAATCTTCAATTGCTTTTATCGGATCTCCAGCTTTTTCTCCTTCTCCATTTACTAATGCATTATAGCATTTTTGCACTCTTTCCCATCTTTTATCTCTATCCATTGCATAGAATCTTCCTGATAATGTTGCAATTTTTCCTATTCCTTTTTCTTTCATTTTTTCTTGTAATGATGTAATATATGTTTCTGCTGATGCTGGTGGTGTATCTCTACCATCTAAGAAACAGTGTACATATACATCTTCAAAATCTCTTCTTTTTGCCATTTCTAGTAATCCATATAAATGACGTATATGACTATGAACTCCACCATCTGATACTAGTCCTAATATGTGTAATTTTGAATGATTTTTTTTGCAGTTTTCAATTGCTGCTATAAATTCTGGAACACTAAAGAAATCTCCATCTTCAATTGATTTTGTGATTCTTGTTAATTCTTGATATACTATTCTTCCTGCTCCTATATTTGTGTGTCCTACTTCTGAATTTCCCATTTGTCCTTCTGGTAATCCAACATGTAATCCACTTGTAAATATATCTGTTGTTGGATATTTTTTCATTAGTTTATCAATATTAGGTGTATTTGCTAACTTTATTGCATTTCCCTCTTTATTTGGATTATCTCCAAATCCATCTAATATCATTAGCATTGTTACTTTATCTTTCATTATTATCCCTTCCTTTTTATGCAGTTTTAAGTAAGCTAAATTAATTTTACTCTTTCTCATTAGTATGTTAATTTGCTATACTTGTGCATAATTTACAATTTTAGAAAATTCTTCTGGCTTCAAGCTTGCTCCACCAACTAATCCTCCATCAATATCTGACATTTCAAATATTTCTTTTGCATTAGTTGATTTTACGCTTCCGCCATACTGTATTATAACTCCGTTTGATACCATTTGTCCATACATTTGACAAATTTTGTCACGTATTGACTTAATTGTCTCATTTGCCTGTTCTGCTGTTGCTGTTTTTCCTGTTCCTATTGCCCATATTGGTTCATATGCTATAATTATATTTTCTACTTGTTCCTCAGTTAATCCATCTAATGCTTTTTCTATTTGTGAAGTTATTATTTCTACTGTTTGACCAGCTTCTCTTTGTTCTAATGTTTCTCCAACACATACAATTGGCTTTAATCCATTTGCAAATGCTGCCTTTATTTTTTTATTTACTGTTTCGTCTGTTTCATTAAAATATTGTCTTCTTTCAGAATGTCCTATAATAACATATTCAACTCCAATTGATTTTAGCATTTTTCCTGAAACTTCCCCTGTGTATGCGCCTGATTCTTCAAAATGCATATTTTGTGCTCCTATTTTTATATTTGTTCCTTGTGCTGTTAATAATGAATAAAATAAATCTGTATATGGAACACATAATATCACTTCGTTTTCTGTGTTTTTTACTAGTGGTACTAGTGTATCTATAAATTGCATTGCTTCATTTGGAAGCATGTTCATTTTCCAGTTTCCTGCAATTACTTTTCTTCTCATAATTTACCCCTCTCCAATTTTTAATTTTCAACCAATGTGAACTAATGTGGACGTTGAAGAACCAATGGGGACGTTGAATCAAGAACCAATGGGGACGTTGTTAAATTGG
>FR884492.1 GCA_000435535.1 Clostridium sp. CAG:575
AATTTCATAATTAAGTTCAGAATGCTTGTGGTAAACAATTTCATGGCATAAATCATCAATAAGATTAATACTAATATGAACTTTTTCGTATAAATCTTGATTATCAAAACCATTTTTTATTAAAATATCAGCAATTTTTTTAGTCATAAACATTTCATGTTCTTGAAAAAAAGCAGCAATTTCTTTATCAGAATGTGTCATAGACATAATTTCTTCATGTGCAGATTGAGATAGTTTATGATTCTCAATAAATTTGTTAATCATATCTTTTAAAATACTTTTAATATTATTTTTATTTATAATAATATCAGAAGTAACGTTAAGCATAGGATAGAAAATATCATTAGCATATATTTTAATTCCTGCTATTAAAATATCGTGTTTATCCCTAAAATATTGATATACAATACCGGTAGAAACACCAGCAGCTTTTGCTATTTCTACTGTATTTGTGTTATAATATCCTTTTTTACATATAAGGTCAAATCCAGCTTCAATAATTTTTTCTTTTTTTTCAATAGAACGTTTTTGAATAGGTTCTCTTATATTATTTGTATTCATTCTTAATTAATGATCTAATAGAAATATTAGATTAATTCCTTTCTAAAATTTCTTATAATTATAACTATTAAAAAAGAAAAAGTCAATAAATATGAAAAAAAATTCATATTATATTGACTTTTAAAATATCAATTATTATAATATTGACAGAATATGAAATAAATTTCAGATAAGGAGGAACTATGGAAAATATAGTTGAATTAAAAAATGTAAGTAAAATTTACAAAACAGGAGAAAAAGAATTTAAAGCACTAGACAAAATTGATTTGACAATAGAAAAAGGTGAATTTGTTGTAATATTAGGACCATCTGGAGCCGGTAAATCAACATTATTAAATTTGATAGGGGGAATGGATACTCCAACAAATGGGAGTATAAAAATAGATGGTAGTGACATTTCAAAATATACAGAAAATCAATTAAGTGAATATAGAGCTGAAAATATAGGATTTATTTTTCAATTCTACAATATATTGCCAACTTTAACAGTATTAGAAAATGTTGAATTGGTAAAAGATATTGTAAAAAATGGAAAAGATAGTAAAGCAGCAATAGAGGCAGTTGGGCTTAAAGAACATATGAGTAAGTTCCCAAATCAATTATCTGGTGGAGAGCAACAAAGAGTTTCAATTGCAAGAGCAATAGCTAAAAATCCTAAATTGTTATTATGTGATGAACCTACAGGAGCATTGGATTCTAAGACAGGAGTTCAAGTTTTAAAATTATTAAAAAAACAGTGTGATGAAAATAATGGTGCAAATACGGTTATAGTAGTAACACATAATAGTTTATTTGCAGATATAGCAGATACAGTAATTAGGGTAAAAAACGGAAATATTGAAAGTATAACTAAAAATGAAAATCCTAAAAATATAGATGAAGTTCAATGGTAAAATATGAAAAATTAATAATTTAATAAAAAATTTATTAAATACTGAAAGATTAAATGTGGAAGGAGAAAAAAGTGAATAGATTAAATAAAAAAATGCTAAGAGATATAAGATTAAATAAAATGCAATTTTTTAATATTTTCATAATGATATTTTTAGGAGTATTTGTATTTGCAGGTGTACATGCATATATGGATGGAATGAAAGTGAGTGGAGATAATTATTATGAATTAAATAACTTTCAAGATATCTGGTTATCAGGAGAAAACTTTACAGATGAAGATTTAGCAAAAGTTAAAAGAGTAGAAAATGTAAAAGATGCAGAAAGAATTTTAAGTATAAGAACAGAATTAGAAAACTTTGATAATGTTACCTTAGAAACTAATTTTATTGAATCAAATAGAATTTCTAAAATGTATATTGTAGAAGGTGAGGAATTTTCAAAAGATAAGAAAGGAATATGGCTTGACAGTTATCTAGCTAAAAATCTAAATTTGAATGTTGGTGATAAAATTACTCTTAATTATAAAGATAGTAAGATAACAGAAAAAATAGTTGGATTGGTAAATACACCGGATCATATGTATTTTGTAAAAGATGATACAGAAATATTTCCAACGCATAAAGATTTTGGATTTGTATATCTTTCAATAAATGAATTTCCATTAGAATATAGTATATTTAATAAAGTAATTGTTGATATTGATGATACAAGTAAAATAGAAGAAACAAAATCAATTATTGAAAACAATGTACAATCAGCTATTGCTGTAACAGATAGAAATTCAAGTGTATCTTATGAAAGCTATAATTCAGAAATAGAAGAAGGAGACACTTATTCAAGAGTATTTACATTTTTATTTTTGTTCATAGCAATATTATCAGTCGTAACAACAATGAATAGATTTGTAAAAAAAGAAAGAACACAGATAGGAACATTAAAAGCTTTAGGTTTTAAGAATAGTAAAATAATGAAACACTATGTTAGTTATGGGTTTTATATAAGTTTAATAGCGTCAATATTAGGAATAGTAGTAGGAAGATTTACTCTAGGTACTTTTTTCTTAAATACAGAGGCATCATATTTTGAAATTCCAGTATATAATACAGTTATTGTATCACAAGTGTATATATTGGCAATATTTGTAGTATTTATAATTACATTAGTTACATATTTATCATGTAGGGGAATATTAAAAGAATCAGCTGTAGAGGCATTAAGAGTAGAAGTACCAAAGGTAAAAAATACAAAATTTAATTTTACAACAAAAGGAATTTTTAGAAAGGCATCAATTTCTACAAGATGGAATTTAAGAGATATAGGAAGAAATAAGAGTAGGAGCTTAATGGCAATAGTAGGCATAATTGGTTGTACAATGTTATTAGTATGTGCATTTGGAATGTTGGATACAATGAATGCTTATTTAGATTGGGAATTTGATACAATTAACAGTTTTGAATATAAAATTTCATTATCAAATAATTACACAGATGAACAACTAAAAAATTTAACGGATAAATATGGAAGAGCAACGAGTCAAAATTTAGGAGTAGAAATTAAAACTGGAGATAAAAAAGAGACAAATTCATTAATAGTAAATGATGCTAAAGAAAGTTTACGTTATACGAATCATAATAAAGAATATATGTATCTTGAAGATAATGGAATTTATATAACAGAAAAATTGTCTAAAAAATATGGATTAAATACAGGTGATGAGATATCTTGGCATATTTTTGGAGATGACACATGGTATACCTGTAAAATAGTTGGAATTAATAGAGACCCACAAAGTCAAATATTAAATATGACAAGAAATTATTATGAATCTTTGGGATTAAAATATAGGGCAGATTCTTTATATACAAATGATGATTTAAGTGATGTAAAAACATTAGAAGGTGTAGATACAATTCAAAGTATTGCTAATTTAAAATCAGGAATGCAAAGTATGTTAAGTACAATGAAAACAATGATTGTTATTTTAATTGCTGTTTCAGCAATATTGGGATTTGTTATTATTTATAATTTAGGAATATTATCATTCTCAGAAAAACAATATCAGTTTGCAACATTAAAAGTACTCGGATTTAAAAATAGACAGATAAGCAAAATATTTGTAAAACAAAATTTATGGATAGCAGTAGTTGGGATTATTTTAGGTTTACCATTAGGATATTTAATGACAGATTATATATTTAAGTCAGCTTTGGGGGATAATTACGATTTTTCCGCAAATATAAAATTGATATCTTATATGTATTCAGCAATAGGAAGTTTTGTTGTAGCTTTATTTGTAAATAAAGTATTGTCTAGAAAAATAAAAACAATAGATATGGTAACAAGTTTAAAAGGAAATGAATAATGGGGAATATAGTATTATTAGATGATTTAACAATAAATAAAATAGCAGCAGGTGAAGTGATAGAAAGACCTGTAAATGTAGTAAAAGAGTTAGTAGAAAATTCAGTTGATGCTGGAAGTAGCAAAGTAGTAGTTGAAATCAAAAAAGGTGGAAAAACATTAATTAAAGTAACAGATAATGGAAAAGGAATCTTAAAAGATGATATGACAATTTCACTAGAAAGACATGCAACGAGTAAAATAAGAAAAATAGAAGATTTACAAAATACTTATACAATGGGCTTTAGAGGGGAAGCTTTAGCGAGTATTGCTTCAATATCAGAAATGACAATGGTTTCAAAAACAAAAGAGGAAATTACAGGACATATGCTTAAAGCTACAGCCGGAAATATTCTAGTAGATGAAGAGATTGGAGCTCAAACAGGAACAACAATTATTGTAGAAAAATTATTTTTTAATACACCAGTTAGATATAAATTTTTAAAACAAGATTTTGTTGAAACAAGGTATATAAAAGAATGGCTACAAAAAGAAGCATTGGCAAATCCCAATATATCCTTTAGATTATTAAATGATGGAAAAAGCATATTTTATTGGCCTGGAAATGGAAGAATAGAAGAACTTATTTATTTGATATATGGAAAAGAAATAAAAGAAAATATAGTAAATGTAGATTATATAGAGGAGAATATAAGAATAACAGGTGTTATAGGGAATACATTGATAGCAAGGGATACAAGAAAAGATCAAATAATATTTTTGAATAAGAGAAATATTAGAAATGTTGCATTAACAAGTAGTGCAGATCAAGCCTTCAAAGGTGCGAGTGGAATAGGTAAATATGGATTTTTTATATTGAATATAGATATGCCAGCCGATTTATATGATGTAAATGTTCATCCAACTAAAATAGAAGTAAGATTTAAAGAAGAGAGTAATATTGCCAGAATATTGTATCATGCAATAAAAAATTCAATGTTGAATACTGAATTTTTAGGAAATAATCAAATAGAAGAAAATAATATAAATTATATAGAAAATGAATATGAATTTTTAATAAATAATTTTCAAAATAAAGAAAACAATGAAAAAATAGATTTAAAACAAAATGATAAATTAACTTCAAATTTAAATTCTAAATTTGAAAATGAAAAAAATATAAACTTTAATGTAAATGAAGAAAATAAAGAACTTAGAAATAGAGAAGAAAAAAGGAAAGTAGATTATAAATATATTGGGATTTTATTTAGAACATATATAATAGTAGAAATAGAAAACGAATTATATTTAATAGACCAACATGCTGCACATGAAAGAGTTTTATATGAGCAAATAAAAGAAAACTATAAAAATCATATAGAACAAAGTAGTCAATTAATGTTAATACCAGAAATAGTAAATTTAACACATAAAGAAATGGAATTTGTAAAAGAAAATAAACAACTTTTCATAAAAACAGGATTTGATATAGAAGAGTTTGGAGAAAATTCATTGAAAATAAATGGAATTCCAAATTTAGAATATAGAGCAAAAACTCAAAATATATTTTTGGATATTTTAGATGAGACGTTAAGTAATGAAAGAACAGCAATAAAGGACATAGAAGAAAGGTTTATAGCAACTGTTGCATGTAAAGCTGCTGTTAAGGCAAATATGGACTTAAGCCCACAAGAGGTAGATAATTTAATGCAAAACCTATTAGAATTAAATAATCCATATACTTGTCCACATGGAAGACCAACAACAATAAAAATTTTGTAAGGCTGTTTCAAAAATTAATATGATAAATAAGAAGGATTAAATAATAAAAAATTTGATTCTTCTTTTTATGTTAGATTTATTGTAATAAATTTATTTTTATGATAATATAACCAAAAGGAATATGTAAAAATATATGGAGATAAATAATGAAAGATAAATTAAAAAACATAAGAAAAATAATAACTGAAAAAAAGTTTAAATATATATACTTTTTTTGTTTAATATTAAGTATACAATTTGTATTAGGGTATCAGTTACAAAAATTTGAGTATACAGCAAAAAATGGAGTAGGAGTATTAATAAACATTATTAGTATTATTGTTTTAAGTATTGTTTTAACAATAATAGTGTATATAGGAAAATATATAATAAAACATGTAAAAGAAAAAAGACAGATAAAAGATAAAAAAGCAAGGAATAATAATGAAAAACGAACAAATAATTTAAGTATTATGTATTTTTTAATAATTATATTATGTTGGATGCCAGCATTTTTTGCATTTTGCCCAGCAATTTTAAATTATGATGGACCATCTCAAATTATAGCTTATATTGTTGCTAGTGAAAGAATGACAACACAGCAACCAATTATTTCTACATTAATGATGGTAAGTTTTTTTGAATTTGGAATTAAAGTATTAGGTTCATCAACATTAGGAATGATGTGTTTTTCATTATTTCAAATGTGCTTTATGGCAGGAGTATTTGCTTATACAGTTAATTTTGTATGGAAAGAAACGGATAATAAAGTAATA
>FR884493.1 GCA_000435535.1 Clostridium sp. CAG:575
GCATGATATTTATCTAATCTTGAAAATATTTTTGCAATTTGTAGTTCATTTAAAGGTCTTAAAAAACTAAAATACTTAACTGGTGCTTTTAAATACTTATTACTATATTCTTCAAAATCACATTCAAATTCAAAGCTTTTTGAATATTGATGGTTTATTTTCTTTCCTACTACATTTGATTCATTAGCACTATTTTCATTAGATAATGCTATATATTTCTTTGATAATAAATAGGCTATAAAATAAGAAACAAATGCAAGCATTGCTGAAAATGGTGTATGACCATTTATAAATCCTTTTTTATTTAATTCAATTAAATTTGAATCTATTTCTCTATATACTTCAATTATATTATTACTATCGAATTCGGCTATTTTTGCACATTCTAAGGTTGTTTTTTTAGGATTTATTATTAATGTATAATCTTTTTTTCTATCTACTTTTAGTACTTCTAATGTGACAACAGAATCTTTTCCTCCACCAATTGGTATAATATATCCATCAGAAAAATCATCTATTTTATCATATGTAATATTATTTTCTTCTGTTGTACATTTTATTTTCATAAAATCATTTATATTAGTTTCAATGTTATTTGTATAGAATAATTCCCCCAATCCATAAAAATATAACTTTTTCCACCAATTTATTTGCTCTTGATTTAAATACCCACATTCTATAATTACATTTGGTGAACATGTACTTTTCCAATAGCTAATAAGTTCAATCATTCCAATATGAAAAACCATATTTTGTACATATTGTGATTTTATATCTTTAAATTTTAAATTTTTTTTCAAGATTTTTAGTTTTGGATTAAAAGATACAAGTCCTGGTATATCAAATATAAACTGCATATAAATTGCACTTTTATCATCATATACTAAATATTTTTTAAAATGAAATTCTTTGTATTCTTCTCTATACTGTTCAAATTTAATTGATTTATTTTCCATCCTTCATTTTCCTTTCATTTCTATATTTCTATGCCATTATATATATTTTTGTTATAAAATTAAATTCATATTTCATATTATACTTCATTTTTAGTTTTGTTACAAGAGTTTTTAAATAACAATATGATATTGCTTTATATATCACTTAAATTTCCTCTTTTATTATTAATATTTGATATCTAAAAAACAGTAAAATGTTTTAAAATATTACTTATTTTAATCATTCTACTGTTTTATGTATTTTTTAGTATTATTACTTTATATTTTTTTCTTCTGTGCATTGTGCTTTTCCTTTTCTATTTATTGTAATTTTGCATTTTTCTGTATTTTTATTAGCACAATTTTCACAATGTTTTAAAATAAATTCATTTATTTTTTCTTGATTTGTCATTTTACACCTCTTTTTGTATTTTTTTAATATATTTTATTCAATTAGTTGTTTTTATGTGTAAAATTGACAATCTAAAGTCTTATATCAAGTTATATCTCTTTAATAAATCTTCAATAACAGTTCCTTCAACCTTTTTTAATGCTTTTTTAGCAACAAGTTCTGTAGCAAAAGGCAATTTCATATCAGTTAATTTTTTACCATCCATCATCTTTGAAGTAGAATCAAGTAAAACACGAACATCATAGCAAGAGCCAAATACTTCTGGGACTCCTCTGTCTATATCCAATAGTGTATAAACCGCTTCCATAGCAGTTCTTACAGAATATTCTGTTGTAAATACAGTATCTCTAACAGTATCTGCAAATTGACCTAAAAATGCAAAGTTTTTGCATCCGTCTGGAACAACTTTTGGTCTATCTCCTGCTGTCCTTGGCATAAAGAATGCTGTTATATATGGCATCATACATGGAACACAGTTTGCTGAATTTGTAGCTAATTCTTCTATTTGGTCTTCTGGTACTCCCAAGTGATATAGCCATTCTTCTGTAATTTCTTTACCTGTACATTCTCTCATTGGTTTCTTTATATAGTTTCCTGGTTTATTTGTAAATAAACCATATACCCATACAACTAATTGCCCTTTAGGTTGATTTTTGAAGTGTGGTTGTCTATTTATTGTCCAACTCATTAGCCAGTTTGAGTCTTTTACTGAAACTATTCCTCCTGTTACAACTCTACCACTAAATGGGTCTCTTTTACAGATTTTCTCTATATATGGTGGTATTTTATCATCTAATGTTGTAACTGTTGCAGATTCCCAATTTGTTTTAGAAATGTCTGAACAGAATTTATCTGGATGACCAAAGTCTTGGCTTTGTATTGCAATCTTTCTCCATAAATCCCAACATGCTCCTTCACCATTTTGTATAGTTAAGTCTGGCGCAGTGTTTTGGTCTCCAAGCATTGCTCTTTCTGTACAACTTCCGTTTGTAATAAAAACTAAATCATTTACTGTTAAATCTATTGTTTCTTCTTCTCCATTGTGAATGCAAACTATTTGTTTTGCTGTTTTCTTTTGTCCATCAATATCAAATATTACATTTGTAACTTTTGTATCATATTGGAATTGAACTCCATGACTTTCCAAATATTTTACCATTGGCATTATTAATGATTCATATTGATTATATTTTGTAAATTTTAATGCTGAAAAGTCTGGTAATCCACCAATATGATGTATAAATCTTTGAAT
>FR884494.1 GCA_000435535.1 Clostridium sp. CAG:575
TCTAATAACATTTCCACCTGCTGATATTTCTGCATTAATCCTAGCTGTTGCTTCCTCTGTTGATAATTGATATTTTGACATCCAATATCCTGTTAATTGTTTTTCTCCGTCATCTCCCCATGTAAATGCTTCTGGAATTTGATATCCTGTCAAAGTCTCTGTTCCAGTTCCTAAAATAAACTGAACATTAGACCTTTCACTAGTTTGGTCTAAAGAATATTGATAACGTGGAATCCACACATAATAGCTCTCCATACCATCATTTCTTGTTACAATATTTGCCCATTCTGAATAAGTATAATTATACCATTGTGATGGTGGATCCTGACTAATTGGTATTTCATTATGTTCTACTCCATTTTCATCCCAATATACATAGAATGTTGTATCTTTATCAAATCCAGTTAAATCTGGTGGATTCACTTCTGTAAGTTCAAATTTTTTTGTCATACTTCCTACAATACTTCCATTTGCATCTAATGCTGTCACATTAATTATATTTACATCATTTGGCATTGTATTATCAAATGAATAATTTTCTAATGTATTTGATTCGTGAACAATTTTTCCATTAATTGCATATGTGTACTTGGTTGCATTTGTAGTATTATTTGTTAAATTATTTACATTAAAATGTGTTCTACTAGCAGCCAAACTATAATTTATTTTATATTCATCTAATTCAGACAATTGATATTTACTCATCCAATATCCTGGAATAATTAAAGGTTCATCCTTATTGTTTTCCCAACTAAAAGCCTCTGGTAACTGATATCCTTGTTCTTTCAATTCCTTATATGTCAATTTTGTTCCAGTAACTCCGTCAATATATTCATTATCAGTATTTATAAATTTAACATCCATTCTTTCGTTTCCGACTACTGAATTACTTTCATCAACTTTATATACATATCTTGGAATCCATACATAAAAACTATCAACTCCATTACTTTCCGAATAAATATTAGCCCAATTTTGATTTTTGTAATCATACCAATTTTGTGGTTTATCATATGTTAACCAATTTCCAGGAACTAAGTTTCCATTACTATCAGCATATATGTATCTAGTATTTTCTTGTACAAATCCTGATACATCTGGCTCATTTACATATAATCCATTTATTAAAGTATAATTTCCTGCTATCCTTGGAATTTCAAAGTGTAAAATCTCTGTCTGCTCCTCTTTGTCTTTTAACTTTATTTTAAATTCATAATCCTTCTTATCAATTGCAACATAATCAATTGCAACAGTCATTTTTCCATTACATTTTAATTCAACTTCACTATTTGTTTGTTGGCTAATATACTTAATTGTTTCAATACCTTCTACACTATTAACTTTTATAAGTATTTTACAAGTTTCTCCATCTTCCATTAATTCTTTTATTTCGTATTCAATTAATGACTTACTTTCTAATTGTTTAATTCTAATTTGATTAACTATTTGAGTTGTTATAACAGTAATAAAAGATGCTAATAAAAGTATACTAGCAACTATTAACATTATTTTTTTATTTATTTTTAAGTTACTAAATCTCTTATTAGCATTTTTCATAATTAATCTAATCCTTCCTTGCAAAATTTTACTCTAATTATTAGTTTTTATATATTTCTGATATTTATAAAAATAAAAATGTAGTACTCTGTGTTATAATATTATTTGCCTTTTACTCACTTAGTTGATACTTGCTCATCCAATATCCTGTTAATTGTTTTTCTCCATTATCTCCCCATGTAAACGCTTCTGGCACTTTATATCCTGTTGAGCAATTGTCATTAGTTATATCTGTAGTTATAAAGTTTACATCTGTTCTCTTATTATCTAAACTTTCATTTTTTCTATCTTCCAAAATTCTATATTCATATCTTGGAATCCATACAAAATAGCTCTCTGTTTCATTTGCTGTTGTCACTATATTCGCCCATTTTCTATTACTATAGTCATACCAATTACTTGGAGCATTTTTCTTAATTGATACTCTTTCTTTT
>FR884495.1:0-3851 GCA_000435535.1 Clostridium sp. CAG:575
ATGGAATGAAGTAGAATATACATTAATAGTAAATCCAAATGGAGGAACATGGAAAGGCGTAACGAGTAATTCAACAGTAAAGGGAGCATATAACACAACAACAGAAATAAGTAATCCTGTAGCTCCAAACGGATATAAAGTAGCATTTGATTCAAATGATGGAACAGGAACAAAGCAACAAGTAATTCAAACAAAAACATTTAAACAATGGACAACACAAGGAATAGGAACAATTAAAGGAACTCAATATACATTTGGAACAAATGATGAAACAATCACAGCAGAATATACAGATAATAGTATAAACTTACCAACAGCAACAAGACAAGGATATACATTAGATGGATGGTATACACAGTCAGTTGGAGGAACAAAAATTGAGTCTCCATATATGCCAACAAATGATGAAACCTTATATGCACATTGGACTGCTAATCAATATAATGTAACATTTAATCCAGCTAAAGGAACATTACCAAATGGAGAAGGTACAAAACAAGTAACATATGGACAAGCATATGGAACATTGCCAACACCAACAAGAACAGGATATGACTTTGTTGGATGGTATGATGATGCAGGCAACCAAATAGAAAGCGCAACCATTGCAAATATTACATCAGATACAACACTAACAGCAAAATGGTTAGGAGCTGAACTTACAATAAACTTTGACGCAGACGGTGGAACAGTAACACCAACAAGTAAAACAGTAAGAAATGAAGGAATATATGGAGAATTACCAATACCAAATAAACAAGGACATACATTTATAGGCTGGTATGATGATAATGGAAATAAAATAGAAAGTACAACTATTGTAAATATAACAGAAAATCAAACATTACATGCAAAATATGAAAAAAATAAATATACAGTAACATTTAAAAATGATGATGGAAGCATTCTTTATACAACAACTATTCAATATCAAGATAAAGTAGAATACTCAGGAAAAACACCTGAAACAACTAAAGCAACACCAGGATATGATGCAAAATTTAAAGGATGGGATAATGAAAATGTATTAAATAGTGTAACAAAAGATACTACAGTAACAGCAACATACGAATTATCAATAATTCAATATAAAATAATATATAACAATTTAAAAAATAGTGATAATTCAAAAAATCCATCAACATATACTATAAAAGATAAAAATATCACTCTAACAGACTTACCAAATCAACAAAAATTTATTTTTAAAGGATGGTTTAATAAAGCATTAGGAGGAAATCAAATTACAAGTATAGATACTTCAAAATTGGAAAATATAATAGTATATGCACAATGGGAAGAAGATAATTTATATTTAAAATCAGAAAAATATAAAATTGGTGAAAATGATATTGACAATTATGAGAAAGGTGATATATATTTAGATAAAATAGAACCAAATACAACTTTAAAACAATTTATAGAAAATTGCGACACAAATGGTATAATTAAAGTTATTGATAAAGACGGAAAAGAATTAAAAGAGGATGACTTAATCGGAACAGGAATGACAATAAAAGACACAAGGTATGATGAAGAAATAACATTAACAGCAGTAGTAATGGGTGATTTAGACGGAAATGGAATTGTAACAATAACAGATTTTTCTGCAATAAATCAAGTGTTATTAGAAATTGCAACTTTAGAAGAACCATATTTTAAAGCAGCAGATTTGGACGATAATAAAAAATTAACAATAACAGACTTTTCAACTATTAACAATACTATTTTAGGAAATATAACTTTAACATACACAAAACCAAAAAAATAAGTTAAATATTTTATAAAATAAAATATATAAATTATAAAAGGAAGGAGAAACAAATGAAAGTAAAACAAAAGATTCAAGTAATTTTATTAATAATGCTAATGATTGCGGTTGCATTAAGCACAACAGTTAGAGCAGACAATAACTACTCAGTAGGAATGGCATTAACAAGTAATGCAAAATTAAAGGCAGGTGCAACTATTACAGTAAATATTAATTTGACTAGTGTAAATGCTGGAAAAGGTATAGATGCTATCGATGCAAGTCTAGATTATGATACAAATGTATTTGAAGCTATTACAACTTCAAGTATAAGTTCAACAAATGGTTGGACACCAACATATGCTCCATCAACTAAAAAAATGACAATAAGAAAAGATAGCAAAGTAACATCACCAGAAACTGTAGTAACAATTACATTTAAAGTAAAAGATACACTTAGTGTTAACTCAACAAAAATTACATTAAGTGGAATAACAGTTACAGGTGGAAGAGTACAAGATGGAGACACTGGAGATATTCCTGTAGATACAGCAGTTCTTACATTAACAACAGAAACTCCAAGCAGTCCAACAACAAATACAATAACAAGTAATACAGTAAAAAAAGACAATACAGTAACAACATCAAAAAAACTACCAAAAACAGGACTTGGACAAGCCGGAATAATTGCTATAGTTGTTGTTACAATAGTTGGTATATTTAGTTATATACTATATAAAAAAACTTCAAAAGTAGTAAAATAAAAACTAAGGATAAAAAATAAAACAAAAATATAAAATAAATCCAGATTATTTAACATAAAAGTTAATAATTTGGATTTATTTTAAACTATATTCAGAATTAGTAATTAAAAAATAAAAATTGTAATGTATAATTATTAAAATAAAACATAAAAATTATAATAACAAAGAAAGAGGTAAAAATGATTTTAAACTGTATATTAATACTAATAGGATTTGTACTGCTAATAAAAGGAGCAGATTTTTTAGTTAGTGGAGCAAGTGAAATAGCCAAAAAATTTAACATACCAGAAATAGTAATAGGACTAACTATTGTAGCAATAGGAACATCAATGCCAGAATTAGTAGTAAGTGTTACATCGGCAATAGAAGGACACGCGGATTTGGCAATAGGAAATATTGTAGGAAGCAACATGGCAAATTTGTTTTTAATACTAGGGATATGTGCAATGATAAAACCACTAAAATTTAAAAAAGAAACTCAAATATTTGAAATACCATTCACAATATTTACAACACTATTATTATTCTTTTTATGCATAAATGGAACAGGAGAATACAAAAACACAATAATAAAAAGCGAAGGATTTATTTTATTAGCATTTTGTATTTTATTCATAATATATAACTTAATAATGGCTAAAAAAGGAGAAGCATTTGACAATGATGGAATTATATTAGAAATGAAAACAGAGAACAAGAAAGTATCAATTTTTGAAGCATTATTTGGAATTGTAATAGGAATTATTGGACTAAAAATAGGTGGAGACCTAGTAGTTGATAATTCAGTAGAAATAGCAAGAATATTAGGAATAACAGAAAAAATGATAAGCCTAACAATTGTAGCATTTAGCACAAGTTTACCAGAATTAATAACATCAATAACAGCAACAAAAAAAGGAGATACAGATATGGCAATAGGAAATGTATTAGGTTCACAAATATTCAATATTTTATTAATAATAGGAACATCAGCAGTATTAAGCCCAATAGCATATTCAACAAGCTATAATAGTAACTTAATCCTTTTAACAATAGGAACTATTTTATTAGGACTATTCCCATACATAGGGAAAAAAGAAGTAATGCAAAGAAGCAATGGACTAATATTTGTAATAACTTATGCTTTATATATAGGTAGTTTAATATATTTTGCCTGAAAGTAACATGGAATTTATTAGATAAAAAATATTAAAATAAAAATTAGAATAAGCGGTCAAAAAATATAAAACGATAATAATAAATACTTGAAAAAATCAATATTTTTATGTATAATAAACACGTAGAAAAATGTTTAATTTATATAAAAAATAAAGATATATAAATTAAGTAAATATAAA
>FR884495.1:3901-8738 GCA_000435535.1 Clostridium sp. CAG:575
TAATTAAAAAGATAAGAGGGATAGAAATGAGTTTAAGAGATTTTAAAATACCAAAAATGAAATTTAAAAAAATGAAAATGGATGTAATGGAAGAACTAAATGAGATAGACTATGAAAAATTAGAAAAAAAGAATTTGAAGAAAAAAAGAGAAACACCATATGAAGATATGACACATTACAAAACAGTAAAAGAATTTTTCTTAAATTCAGCAGAAAAATATCCAGATGAAGACTGTATATTAGAAAAACCAGACCATAAAACATCATATAAAATAACAACATATAAAGAATTTAAAGAAGATGTATTTGGATTAGGAACAGCATTAGTAAATGTATTAAACCTAAAAAATAAAAGAGTAATTATAATAGGAGAAACTCAATATGGATGGTATGTATCATATATGGCAATGCTATGTGGAGTTGGAATTGCAGTACCAACAGATAGAGAACTACCATTAAATGAATTAGAAAACATAGTAAAAAGATCTAAAGCATCAGCAATAATATATTCACCTAAAAAAGCGGAAGATATCAAAAAAATAAAAGAAAATATACCAGAAGTAGAATATTTTATTGAAATGAAATCAGAAAATAAACTAGAAGACAAAGATGTAGGACTACAATATTTAATAGACTTAGGAAAATCAATAATAAAATCTGGAGACAATAGCTTCGAAAAAATACAAATAGACCCAGAAGAATTCAAAATATTATTTTTCACATCAGGAACTACATCAAATGCAAAAGGAGTAATGTTAAACAATAGAAACTTAGCAGAAAATATCAATGCAGTATCAGCATATGTAAAACTATATCCAATAGACATGTTATTTTCAGTATTACCATTACACCATTGCTATGAATCAACAATAGGATTTTTACTACCAATGGCAACAGGTGCATCAGTAGCAATATGTGAAGGACTAAGATACATAGTTCCAAACTTACAAGAAGCACATCCAACAGCTATATTAACAGTACCATTATTAGTAGAAAGCTTATATAAAAAAATAAATGAAAAAATAGTAAAAAGCAAAAAAGACAAAATAGTAAATACAATGATATCAGTAACAAATGCTCTAAAAGGAGCTGGAATAGATATCAAGAAAAAAGTATTCAAAGAAATATATGATAACCTAGGTGGAAGACTAAGAATAATAGTATCAGCAGCAGCACCAATAGATAAAAAAGTTGGAAATTGGCTTGATGATATAGGAATAACCTTCTTACAAGGTTATGGACTAACTGAAACAGCACCAATAGCAGCATTAACACCAGAATACAAACCATGTATAGGTTCTGCAGGAAAAGCAATTGTACAAGCAGACATTAAAATAAAAGACCCAAACGAAAACGGAGAAGGGGAGATTTTAATAAAATCACCAACTCTAATGCTAGGTTACTATGAAGACGAAGAAGAAACTAAAAAAGTAATAGACGAAGAGGGATACTTTAATGCTGGAGACATTGGATACATAGATGAAGACGGATACATATTTATAACAGGAAGAAGTAAAAACGTTATAGTAACACAAAACGGAAAAAATATATATCCTGAAGAAATAGAAATGCTATTGGATAAAGTAGATGAAATAAAAGAATCAATGGTTTATGGTAAGAAACCAGATGCTAATAGCAAAAAAGAAGAAAAAGAATTAATTATCACAGCAAGAGTAATTCCGGATTATGACAAGATTAAAGAATTACATGGAGAGTTATCAGAAAAAGAAATTTATGATGTGATTTGGAAAAATATCAAAGAAGTAAATAAAAAATTGACTTCCTATAAAGCAATAAAGGCATTGGAAATCAAAGAGGGCGAATTTGAAAAAACTTCTACTATGAAAATTAAGAGATATAAAGAATTGAATAATAAATAAAAAAAGACTTGCATTGCAAGTCCTTTTTTGTTGAGATTTAAGCAATTTTAGTAGCCTTTAAATCTTTTTTTTATAATTTTTTTATTATATACACATTAACTTTCTTCTAGTTTCTCATCATAAATTACTGGTACATTATTTAAATTTATAATTTCACAAGTATGTCTTGTCCTCGATAATAATGGTAACAACTTGTTGTATTACTTTTAAGTTGGGTGTTTTTTTTAAATTGTGTAACTTAAAATATAGCAAAAAATGGATTCCACATTGTGGAATCCATTTTTATCAGAATTTGTTATTCGTGCACATTTCCTACATGAAATTTTTCTGCCATTTTCTATTCCTCCCCATCAATAAATCCATCACCAGTATGGTCTACTGGTGAAGCAAAGTATGACTGATAAATAATTCTAGCATCTTCACTACTTGCTTTAGATAAACTCTTTTCAAGTAATTCTAGTTTTCTTTCTGCCTCAATCCTCCTTCTTTTTTCATCTGAACGATCAACCAAAAGATATGCAATGACTAACATAAGGATTATTGCAATAAGTAGTCCCGCTAATGTAGCTCCCATATTATCTTCCTCCTTAACAAATCTGTTTATGGGTTACTGTCTTATTTGACAACATCATCTTTAAAATTATCACGTGCAATATTAAATTGAGCTGTATTTTGTTTAGTTTTTTGTCTAATTGTTCTATCCAATTCTTCCATACAAGTAGATGATACTGGTATTCTTGCTTTAGGTGGTGTACGAGATACGGCTGACATATAATTTAGTTCTACTTTCTTTATAGGTGTGGTGTTTGTTTTTTCTGACATATTATTCCTCCTTCAATATTAATTGAGATGTTTATTATTTTCTTTATGCTTAACTCCTTAAGGAGATTATAAAAAAAAATTATGTGAATTATATCACAATTACACTTAAAAGTAAATAAAAGGGAGTCTATCATAATTGATAATCTCCCTAATCTTACATTTAACGATTATTAGAATTAATTAGCTTTCTAAAAAATATCGTAATCATTCCAGCTTGTTTATAACCCTGACATATGGTTTCAATTCCATCTGTGCATCCATAATGAACACAAGTGAAACATGTTTCATTAGGAATATTTCTAACTAAATTTCCTTTTGTACATTGTTCTTTTTCAGGTTTTAAATCTAAATCTTTGTAATCTTCAAATGCCATAGCCTTTCTCCTAACAAATTATTGTTTACGAGTTACATTAAAAATCTTGTTGAGTATTAATTTCTTTTACATAATCAAGAATACTGGAAAATATCTTATCATCATAGTATAATGGCTTATCCCATTCATACCAAATATCGAATGCAGATGTGGCGTCATCTTTCACTATTTGTTGAACTTTTTAACTCTTGAAAACCACATTATTCTCCTGCTCACTTAACGGATTTTGACATCCCATATCTTGATAAACTTTTGCTTGAATATCTGCTTCAAGTTTATCACAATGATGTGCAAAAATTGATTCTTTTGTTTTCTTGGCATCGAATTCCAATAGTAATGAATAAAACTCATTTTTCTTGATTAAGTCACCAAGAACTTTTTCCATAGCTTCATGCTCTATTTTCATCTTTTCTTCAGGAGTAATATTATCAAATGGTGTAATATCTCCTATGAGAACCTCTCATAATTCATGAATAACAAGCATTTTTATAACTTTATTAATGTCTAAATGTGTTTCAAATTCAGAATCAATGCTTAATGCTAATATACATGTGCCATAAACATGTTCTGCTATACTTTCAAGCCGTTCCTTACTGACATTCCAATGAGTTTCATCCCATCCACTTCTTATTTTATACTTAAGTTGTGTGGCTAAAAGATAAAAACTCATTGCATCATAGAGTCTTTTTTCTTGGCTTTTCTTTGTTTGCTTGATATAGTTTTTTAGTATTATATAGTTCATAGTCACTAATAAAAGCATAGAAATGCAAAAAATAATAACAAGAATTCTTCCTCCAAAAACCCAAAAATTTTTCATCATAGATTTACCTTCTTAAAATATTAATTTTATAATAACTGTCTCTATATCAACCTGTAAAACAGGATTAAATTAATTAACAAATTGTTAAAATTATGTAAACAGTATATCATGATTTTATGCAAAAGTAAAGAAAAATGCGACTATTTTTAATGCTACAGTTACATTTTACATAATTTTCTATTATACTGTAATTAGATTTTTGTAGTTTTAACCATTTTTCACTTAAAGTAAGTCATCAAAGTAAAAATAAATATTTTTAGGAGGGTTCCATATGGACGAGAATACTTTTGAAAACTATAAAAAAAAGATGTTAGATGCTGTAAAAAATTCAAACGAACAGAGTAATGATCCATTTACCAAATTAGCTAATATTTTAGAAAATTTGAAAATATTTGTGAATAACGGAAAATACTCTCAAGATGGATTTAAGCAAGAAGTTGAAAAACAGTTTGAATCTATTGATTCTTCAGATGAAACAGAATTATACTTCAAGAAGAATTTAAAAAATTTCTGTTCTACCAAGAGTGAAGCACTTAAAACAATATCAGGATTGCACAGTATGGTAAAACCTATTTCTACACAAGTTGGTTCATGGTCAGCTGTTGCAAGTATTGCTAATGAGTATATGGCAGAAATTGAAAAAAGCATTTTTTATTCAAAGTAAAAAAGAAAACTCTAATCAAGCATGTGCCAGGTTAGAGTTTTTTAGTAAGATATCTATATAAAAAATAATCTTAAAGTAATATCACTTTAAGATTATTTTTATAGTTGGTTGCGGGGAGTGTGCAAGAAGATTGGTATATTGCACATTTCAGCACTTATTGGGGGCAATAATGGTAAAATAAGATAAAATAAATAAAAATATTTTAAAATAATTTATATAAAAATAGATGGATTTTACTTAAAAATTCATCTATTTTTATGGGTTCCAAGGGCAAAGCC
>FR884496.1 GCA_000435535.1 Clostridium sp. CAG:575
AATATTTAGTCATGCAATTTTGACATTGCATGGCTAAATTCGTTTAAATTTATAAAAAATTTTTAATCAAACAACTTAGGAAAGACAAAAATAAGTTACATTCAGTAACAAAATATTTCAAATAATTTTTATTTAATCTAAAATAAAACCCAATTAGAATGTAAAAATTAAATCGAAAAAATATCACTAGATAAGAATAAAAGTGGACATTAATAATTCTTACCAGAATTAAATTGTTTTAAAGTCTGCATTTTTATAATTTAAAATTAATGTAAAATTAAAAATTAAAATGAGAAGGGAGGTTAATATTTTTAGCCTGTAGTGTTCAGATAGATTGTAAATATAATAATAAATATTTACTAAAATGGTTGATTTTGTTTAATCGTTTTGGTAAAATAGAAAGGAACAAGAATGGTCAAAAAAGATATTGAAAGTAAAAAAAGTAAAATACTTGAAGAAAATGCAATAGCAAAAGAGATAAAGAAAAATAATGAATTTAAGAGACTACCAATAACAAATGATTACATATTTAAAAGAATATTTGCATATGAAGGGAACGAAAGTATATTAAAGGATTTATTAGAAGCAATTTTGAAAATTGATATACAAAAAATACAAATAAAAAATCCAGAAATAGTACCATTTACTAAAGAAGAAAAAAGTGGACTACTAGATATAAAAGTAAAGCTAGATAATGGAACAATAATAGATATAGAAATGCAAATGAA
>FR884497.1 GCA_000435535.1 Clostridium sp. CAG:575
GAAGCAGGTAAAAAATACTTCTCAGTTGCTTCAGGTGGTGGAACAGGTAGAACACTACACCCAGATAATATGGCAGCTGGACCAGCTTCTTATGGTATGACAGACACTATGGGAAGAATGCACTCAGATGCACAATTTGCAGGAAGTTCTTCAGTACCAGCTCATGTTGAAATGATGGGATTAATTGGTATGGGTAACAACCCTATGGTTGGTGCTTCAGTTGCAGTAGCTGTTGCAGTAGAAGAAGCTATGAAATAGTTGATAATGCTGAATTACAGTAATTTTATATAATGTTAAAAAGAAATGTGGACAAATACCAAAATACGGTTTTGTCCACGTTTTTTGTCCATATTTTGTTGATATTTTACATAAAATATGCTATTATATTAATGTAACTATTTTGAATTCAAGCATAATAGCGAAAGGAGAATTGCTAATGAAAGATTTTGAGAAACAGGTAAAAAAAGTATTAGAAGAG
Source organism: Clostridium sp. CAG:575 (assembly GCA_000435535.1). Taxonomy (GTDB): domain Bacteria; phylum Bacillota; class Clostridia; order TANB77; family CAG-508; genus CAG-269. Next base: position 479 of record FR884497.1, read on the forward strand.
CGGAAAAAATTAGAAAAAGAACAACAAGAGAGAGCAGAGGAAATTATAGAAAGAGCAATAAGATTTTTTGAAGATATTGGAGTAGAATCTGTTCACATTGAAATTGAGAATGAAACAAGCAATACAATAGCAGTTTATTCTGGAAAAAAGGAAAAGGGAGGATGTATAACAGCACCATATAGAGTATTTGATATTGTAACAGATATTTTATCATCAGAGGATAATAAAATAAGTAAATACTTCAATATAAGCATAAATTCTAAAAGTATATTACTAAGGCTAAAAGACAATGCTTGAACGAAAAAAGGGGGAATGTTCCTCCTTTTTTCGTTCATATAAAGAATTAATTATCGAACAAAAATTTTATTTTTTTTATAAAAAAGTATTGACAAAATAAAAAATAAAATATAAAATAAGGACAACAAAAAACGAACAATGTTTTGCAAAACATAAATTTGTAAGGAGTGATATAAAATGAAAATAATGACAAAAAAAATTAATTTAAAAATAACAATAGAAGAAACAGCAGAAAGACATCCAGTACCAGTATTAGGAATAGACTATAAAGTTAAAATAGTATATAAAAACATTAAAGTTGCTGAGTTAGATGTAGAAGATAAATTAATAAAAATATCACTACCAAACAAATATAAAAAAGCAAATAATGAAAAAATATTAGATATAGCAATAGATAAAATGTACGAACAAATAGCAAAAGTTGAAATAGAAAGAGCAATGGAAAAAACAAGAATATTATTAGGATTTGCACCAGAGGATTATGAAATTAAAAATATAGGAAATGAATTAGGGAGATGTGAAGATGATAAAATAACAATAAATCCTAATGTAGTAAAATATAATAGAAATATGATAGACTATGTTGTTTTACATGAGTACTGTCATTTGAAATATAAAACACATTGTAAAGGATTCATAAAAATGCTCGAAAAATATCAACCTAAATACCAAGAATATGAGAAAATTATAAGAGATATATAAAATATACAGAAACTATATAGTTTCTGTATATGTATTAATAATAAATAAAATTATATTTTGATAAATACTCATCATCAAATCCAGTAGAACCAGGTAAATCAGTTATCCATTTTCCATTTTTTAATTCAATTGTAGTACTAGCTGACTCAGGATAATTACCATCTAAATTTATATCTTCATAAGAAACTAAATAAGTATTGTTATCACCATGAGCAACTAATTTAACATTTGTAATATACCAATTAGCATCAGGAAGGTTTTCAGCTTTATATTTATTTAATATACCATAAGCTAATTCAATACTCATAGAGTTATCAAAATTTTCTGTTTTTGGATTATCCTGTATAATGTCAGAAGTAGTACTATCATTTCTTTCTGTATTAATATTATTATATTTTTCAACGGAATTAGTTATAGGTTGAATATTAGAGTCATTAGTATTTGCTGTCAATTTATTCATATTTTGAGTATAAAGTTTATATATAACAAATCCCATTATAATAATTATTATTAGTGATAATATTAGAAAAAATGTAGATAAACTAATTTTTACAGATTTTTTTTCATTCATTTTTACACCTCCAATCATATATATTTAGAACTGTTGAAAAGCAAATTATAAACTAAGCTTTCATTCTAAAAAAATTATATATGAATTTTTATTAAAATTCAATGGTGTATATCAATTTTTCATCTTTTGTAGTATAATCAAGATATAGTTTAGAAAAGCTTTCATAAAAATTAATTGATAAATTTGACGAATTTTTTTTAGTTAAAGATTATAAAATTGGAGGAAAGAATATCAAAATGCAAATAATGTTTATGAAAAGATTATAAATATTAAAAATACTCCAAGTTTGATAGTAAATAGGAGTT
>FR884498.1 GCA_000435535.1 Clostridium sp. CAG:575
AAAAAATTTAGTAATAAATATAAAATTGAAACAAAATATAATAATACTAAAATACGATTATATATAATGGTAAAGAAAGATATACAACTGAAATATGGAGATAAGATAGAGTTTATGGGAGAATACATTAGACCAGAAAAACGAAGAAACTACAAAGGATTCGATTACTCTAATTATCTTAAACAGTTAAAAATATATGGAACAATGAAAATAACTAATGTAAAAGTAATAGAAGAAAGAAAAGCAAATCCAATTTTTCAAATTTCAAATGAAATCAAAACTAAAATTATTTCAAATACAAAAGAGACATTAGATGAAGAGACATCTAGTATATTATTGGGATTGATATTAGGAAATAAAGATGATATTGATGAAAATATAGAAGAAAACTTTAGGAGTGCAGGAATGGCACATATTTTAGCAGTATCTGGAATGCATGTAACATATGTAATTTTAGGTTTAAGTCTTATAATGAAAAAAATATTGGGGAAAAGAAGAAATTATATATTTTGTATATGTGTGTTAATAGTATATATGTTTATAACAAATTTTTCAGCTTCAGTAACAAGAGCAGGAATAATGGGAATTATCATGATTTTATCCAAAATATTTTATAGAAAAAATGATATTTATACTGCATTATCAATATCACTATTTATAATATTAATTTATAATCCTTTTTTAATTCAAAGTTTAGGATTATTATTATCATATGGTGGAGTAATAGGAATTATTATATTAAATAAGTCAATACTATCTATATTAAAAAATATTAAGATAAAAAATAAAAAATATAAATATTTTATAAAACCAAAAATACAAAACTCCTTAGACAAAATAAAAGAAATTATTTCAGTATCTATTTCTGTTCAAATATTTATATTTCCAATAGCTATATATAATTTAAATACATTTAATCCATATTTCTTTATATCAAATTTATTATTAAGTATAGTAATAGGTCCAATTATTATAATAGGATTTTTATTCATAATAGTTATTTTAATAAATTATCAGATTACAAAATTGTTTATAGAACCAATAAAGATAGGAATAAAAATATTAATTTATATATCAAAAATAGGAAAATTACCATTTTCAAATATTTATATTCCAACATTAAGCTTATTTTCAATTTTTATATATTATTTTATTATAGTTATATTACTTGTTACATATAAGATATATTCGACTAAAAAACCAAATATGACACAAATAAGAGCAAAGAATTTAATAGCATTAATAAAGTTTAAAATAAAAAATAACATAAAAAAAGTAAAAAATTTAATAATAATTATTTGTGTAGTAATAATAGTTATAAGTTTTATTCCTAGAAATTTAAAAATATATTTTATTGATGTGGGACAAGGAGATTCTACTTTAATTGTAACACCACATAATAAAACTATTTTAATTGATGGAGGTGGAAGTGAAAATTCTGATTATGATATTGGACAAAATACTTTATTACCATATATTTTAGATAGAGGATATAACACTATTGATACAATAATAATTAGTCATTTTGATAGTGACCATGTGCGGTCGGATTGCTATATGTAATGCAAGAAATATATGTGAAAAATGTAATAATTGGTAAACAGTATGAAAGCTGTAAAAATTATGAGAAGTTTAAAGACATAGTGGAAGATAAAAAAATAAATGTTATTACTGTAGAAGCGGGACAAAAAGTAGATATAGAAAAAAATTTATATTTTGAAATATTATGGCCAAGCCGGAGAAAATAAGATAAAAACAAATGCAATTAATAATAATTCTTTGGTATGCAAGTTAATATATAAAAATTTTTCTATGTTATTTACAGGAGACATTGAAGAAGTGGCAGAAAAAGCAATTGTTTCTAAATATTTAAAAAATCACGACAATATAAATCAGACTTCAAATGTAAGTCTTAATTCTAAATCAGATATAAAAACAAAGTCAATATTAAATTCAACAGTTTTAAAAGTGGCACATCATGGTTCAAAAACATCATCTACAAAAGATTTTTTAAATGCAGTAAATCCACAATATGCAATAATAGGAGTTGGTAAAAATAATAATTTTGGTCACCCAGCAGATATCACAATTCAAAATTTAGAGACTAAAAATATACGAATTTACAGAACTGACGAAATGGGGGAGATTACCATATTAACAAATGGAAATACAATAAAATTTGTAAAAACATTCTACTAACTAGAACAGATTAAATTAATATATAGCAGTGTTGCTTGATTATTTTGTATATTTTACCAAAATTCGTAAATAATAGATAAAGATAAAAAGAGATTAATTCAGGGAGGAATAATTATTTATGAAAAGAAATTGGTTAATAATTTTGATAGTTGCTATAGTAATAATAGGGATGGTTACTGCAATTTTTATATACAATAAAAAGACAAATGATAAAAATAGTAACATGGAAAGTACTATAAATAAAATATCAGAAAAAGTGACTGATGAATGTACAGAAGAGTGGCAAGAACTACAAGAACAAGCAAGCCAAAATGTATTGCAAACAAATTCAGATGAACCTAAAGCATCTCCAAATTGTATGGTTACATTACAGAAATATTATAAAAAATGTGAACATCTTATAAATGAACATATAGATATTCCGAACAATTTAGTTAATAAGACAGAAGCAGAGATACAAAATAATTATGAAAATTGGCAAATGAAGGAATTTTCGCCTACACAGATTACATTGTATAGAGAGTATGACACTGAATGTGGGGAACATTATATTGTAAGAAATAAAGATGGAAAAATTGCAATATATAGAATAAATGAAAACAATGAAGAAGAATTATATGAAGAGACTGAAATTGCTATTGATTATTTGACTGAAACTGATAAAGTCAATATTCAAAATGGAATTAGGGTTAATGGCAATGAAAATTTAAATCAGTTAATAGAAGATTTTGAATAAAAAACAAAAACAGACATAATGATTTCTGCAATAGAATATTTCTAGAATATAAAAAAATTTATAGGCTATAAATGTTCATCTATAGCCTATAAATTAACATGTTCTATTTCTTTTTTCTCGTACTTTTTATAACTACTTTTTGAGTTTCTTTATTCAAATCGCTTTTATCAATAAAACCATCTTGATATAAACATTTTATATACATAACAAGAGCAAATAGAGTCATCACAATTGCTACACAATATAACACCATATCTAAATTAACCCAAAATCCAGTTAATTCAAATTGTCTTGTTATTAAAGAAATAACAATTGCTAAATAAAATAATACAGTAGCTAGTTTTCCATACCATTTACTATAAACTACAACATCTTTACCATATAAGAAAGAAGCTCCAATTACCATAATAAACTCTTTTAACATAACAATAACTAAAATCCAAATTGGAATAATTTTTACAATAACAAGAGAAGCTAATACAGAAATTTGTGTTAGTTTGTCTGCTAAAGGATCCATTAATTTTCCAAAATTAGAAATTAAATTAAATTTTCTAGCTATAAAGCCATCTAAAATATCAGTAATTCCAGATATAGTGAAAAATATAAATGCTGAAAGATAATCTCCAATAAAAATATAATACAAAATAACTGGTATAAATAAAAATCTTAATATTGTTAAAATATTTGGTACATGTTTAAACATAGTTTGCTCCTTAAATACTTATTTTATTTCAAAAATTAAATTATCATTTTTACAATCAACTACAATTGTTTGACCATTAACTAATTCACTTCTTAATATTTTTTCAGATATTTCATCATCAATATATCTTTGGATAGCTCTTCTTAAAGGTCTTGCGCCAAATTTTATATTTGTCCCTTTATCTAAAATATATTGTTTTGCAGGCTCAGAAATTTCAAAAGAAATATCTTTTTCTTTTAGAGCCTTAATTGTATCTTTTAACATTAAATCTACAATCTGAAGTAATTGTTCTTTTTGTAATGGATCAAATACTATAATTTCATCAATTCTATTTAAAAACTCTGGTCTAAATACATCTTTTAAGCTATCTTCAATTTTACTTTTGTCAACAGTTTGTTTGCCAAAACCAATTGAATTATTATTTAAATTAGAACCAGCATTTGATGTCATAATAATTATTGTATTTGCAAAGCTAACTGTATTTCCTTGTGAGTCTGTAAGCTTTCCATCATCTAATACTTGTAATAAAATATTAAATACATCAGGATGAGCTTTTTCAATTTCATCTAAAAGAATAATTGAATAAGGTTTTCTTTTAACTTTCTCTGTTAATTGACCGGCATCATCATATCCTACATACCCTGGAGGTGCACCGATTAATTTTGCAGTAGAATGACTTTCCATATATTCTGACATATCAACTCTAATAATAGAATCTTCTGAACCGAACATTTCATAAGCCAAAGACTTTGCAAGTTCTGTTTTACCAACACCAGTTGGACCAACAAATATAAAAGAAGGTGGTCTTTTTTCGTTTTGAAGTCCTGCACGATTTCTTCTAATTGCTCTTGCAACACTACTTACAGCTTGTTCTTGGCCAATAATTCTTTTATGAAGATTTGTTTCTAAGTTTAATAATTTTTGTGTTTCTGCTTCTGTTATTTTTTTAACAGGAATTTTTGTCCAACTTTCAATTACTGTTGCAATATCTTGAACTGTAAGATTTTTTAATTTTATTTTTTTATTTAATGAGTCAATCTCTTCTATAAGTTGGCATTCCTTTGTTTTTAAATCAGCAACTTTTTGAAAATCTTCTGTAGTATCAGCTTGTTCAACTTCTTCTTTTTGAGATTGAACATCTGCTAAATCTCTTTTTAATACTTCTAATCTGTATAAATCTTTGTTTTCTAAGTTTATTCTTGAACAAGCTTCATCTAATATATCAATTGCTTTATCTGGTAAAAATCTATCATGTATATATTTTTCTGACATAATTACAGCTTGTTTAATTACATCAGTTGAAATTTTTACTTTATGATATTCTTCATAATATTTTTTAATACCTTCCAATATTCCAATTGACTCTTCAATATTTGGCTCTTCAACAATAACTTGTTGAAATCTTCTTTCTAATGCAGAATCTTTTTCTATATATTTTCTATATTCTTTTAATGTTGTTGTACCAATTAATTGAATATCTCCATTAGATAAAGAAGGCTTAAGAATATTAGCAGCATTCATAGAATGTTCACCATCTCCAGCCCCTATAATATTGTGAATTTCATCAATTACTAATATTATATTACCACATTGTTTACATTCATCTATAATGCCTTTCATTCTTGATTCAAATTGACCTCTAAATTGTGTTCCGGCAATAACTGATGTCATATCTAAAAGATAAACTTCTTTTCCTAATAATTTAGCTGGTACATTTTGATTTGCAATTTTAATAGCCAAACCTTGAGCAATTGCTGTTTTACCAACACCTGGTTCACCAATTAAACAAGGGTTGTTTTTTGAACGTCTATTTAAAATTTGTATTATTCTTTGAATTTCTTTATCTCTTCCTATAACCAAATCTAATTGACCATCTTTTGCTTTATTTGTAAGGTTAGTTCCATAAGTATCTAAATATTTTTTCTTTTTATTTTTATTTTCTGTTTTTTTATTATCGTTTTTTGTTGATTTACTTGTAGTAGAAGATTGCTCTTTAGTAGAGTCTTCATTCTTAGGGTGAAACATATTAGAAAAGATTGAACCAAGTGGAATAGCTGCAGCTGCAAATTTTGGCTTTTCTTCATCAAATTCATCTGAATCATCATCCTCATCTTCTCTAATATCTTTAATTGTAATAGCCCCTTCTATATCTTCTAAGTTATTTAAATCTAAATTTTGAGCTAAATCTTTAAAAATAGATTCAAATTGTTTATTCATATCTCCTAAATTGATTTTATCTTTAGATAAGATATCTTGTTGTTTAGCTAATACTTCTGTTGCATCAATACCTTTCTTTTTTGCACAATCATAGCATAAACCCTGCATTGTGCTTTTTCCATTTTCTATTTTATCATAAAAAAGTATAGCTGGATTTTTATTACATTCTGAACATATCATAACTTTTAAATTCCTCATTTCTTCATATAAATTAATATGATATATAATAACTCAAAAGTTCAAATTAGTCAAGTGAAATAAATGACAATTTACATAATTTGACTTTTGGCGATAATTATAGTAAAATAGAAGTATATAGTTGTAGGAAATAAGCAGCGCCCAGTAAGGGCAAGGAGGAAATATGAAGAACTTTGAAGAAATTTACAGTCAGTTACTTAGACAATTCAAAGAATGCCAAAAACAACCATCATACTTTGACATAATTGAAATTGCACGGCGCATAACTGATAATTTTAAGAATGGAGGAAAAACAAAACCATCGCCTGAGGTTTTAGTGCATTATTGCACAGATGTTAGTGAAGTAGAAAAAATACGTAAATGGTCAAAAATTGAATGTGAAGAAATGAAATATAACAATATGGAATTTTACATTTTTAGTAATTTGACAAACAATAAGGTAGATATCATGTATTACCCAGTAGCACTTTAAGGCAGGAGGACATCAAAATGAAAAAATCAGAATCGAGATATTATGCAATTGCAGATGAATTGGGAGTATCAAGAACAACAATTCAAAGAGATATTCAATATATGAGAAATGATTTGGCAAAATATGGATTAAAAGAAAGAAGATAGCGAGGGAAAAATAATGACAGATTTTGAACAGGTTTTTTATCAGGTATTTGACTATTTCAAAGGCGACGAGAAAAGTTTTTCACATTTAAGTATGGTGGAATTAGCGAGACAAATAACAATTAATCTACCTAAAGTAGTAACACAAGACAGTGAACCCAAAATTATTTTCTACCCATGGAAAGAAAATAAAACATTTGAAAAGGTAAAAGAAAAAGTAAAAATTTTTGAAAGGTGTGACTTTGGAACTTATAATGGAATGGAGTTCTACATAGTGAGTGACTGTACTAAAAAAAGAATAAAACTATATTTCCATGCAGCATAATGATAAGAAAAAATATATTGAACTTAAAAATTTAGGTTCAATATATTTTTTTCTTGAGTTTTTTTAACATTAGTGGTATTATAGGAAAAGGAGTATATAACTATGTATTCCTAACAAAATAATAATGAAACGGTGATAGACATGCCAATTATTACAAAAGCAGGACTACCTGCTAACAAAATTTTGGAAAAAGAAGGAGTAAAATTAAAAGAAAAGCAAACAGAAGAAAAAGAAGAGGCAATACAAATTGCAATCTTAAATTTAATGCCAATGAAGGAGGATACAGAATTACAGCTACTGAGAAAATTATCATGCACGGATAAGAATGTACAAATTACATTTGTGAAAACTGACAATCACAAATACAAAAATGTTAGTCAAGAACATTTAGATAATTTTTATGAAGATTTTAATTCAATAAAAAACAAAAAGTGGGATGGACTAATAATAACGGGAGCCCCAATTGAATTAATGGAATTTGAAGAAGTAGATTATTGGGATGAACTCAAAGAAATAATGGAATGGTCAAAACAAAATGTAAAATCAACATTACATATTTGTTGGGGAGCACAAGCAGGATTATATTATCATTATGGTATTGAAAAAATTATGTTACCAGAAAAGAAATTTGGAGTATTCAAACATACAGTATGTGATACACAAAGCTCATTGGTAAATGGGTTAAAACAAGATTTTATGGCACCACATTCAAGACATACAACTGTTAATGAAAATGATATAAAGAAAAAAACAAATCTAATAATTACAGCATATTCAAATGATGCAGGAGTATTCCTAGTAGAAAATAAACAGAAAAATCAAATTTTTGTAATGGGACATTTAGAATATGATATAAATACATTAGATAATGAATATAAAAGAGATATATCAAAGGGATTAGATATAAGAAAACCTCAAAATTATTATAAAAATGGACAGCCATTTGATTCATGGAGCAAAAATGGAGATAGATTTTATTCTAATTGGGTTAATTACTATTTAATATAAATATAAAAAATTTAGTTTAATAAAAACAAAAACTCGGAAGTTTTGATACTTCCGAGTTTTGATATATTTTTGCATAGGAAATGATGAGAAACAGATGTGGCTTTGCCACATGAATTTTACGAAATATCGTAGAAGATGTGGTAATGTTTATAATTAAAGTGATACTATTTTTAATATTA